>CAYPVZ010000010.1:0-22024 GCA_964414235.1 uncultured Rhodothermales bacterium
TCGCGGCGGGCTGGGAGGGGCCGCGAAGCTAGACCACTTACGTGACGGAGCCTAGACCAATATCTGGAAGTGATTCACGACCTCAGTCACCCTAACCGTCCTTTGGCTGTCTACTGACTCGTAGGATGCCTCGTACTTGACCAAGCTTCCACTGAAGCCCGCTCCCTTCAGCTGTGCCCCGAAGTACCAGCCGCGCGGACACTCCCGGCAGCAGGAAATTGTCTACCGAGCCCAAACCTTTGGCAAATCCTTTGGCATCTCCAAACCTCAAGACCCCTAAGCCTAAAAGGCTTAGGGGTCTAGCCCGAAGGCTCTGTGCCCGAGACTGGAATCGAACCAGCACGTCCGTAAGGACACACGACCCTGAATCGTGCGCGTCTACCGAACTCGCGGGACGGGCGTCGACAGGAAACGTGGTTCTCGGGGGCAAGGAAGCCAATTTCGCTGTCTCCTCCTCTCACTCGGTCGCACCCGGATCGGGCGGTCGGGAGCAATGGGGGAACAACGGGCGCGGAAGCCCAGGTGAGCCAGTGTTTCAAAGGTGGCGCAAAAGCGGGGGCGCGGGACAGTACGTGACCGCTCATCCACGCCGCCTGCGCTACGTGAGTCCTGTATACGGGAAACCCGTGTTACAGGATGCAGACCCCTTTTCTGCACCGCTTGCCTTCCGAGCGCCTTTGTGTCCATCTCTAAGGGTTGGGACCGCGCCTCTTCCCCAGATGAGTCGCCACCTCCGCTCACGACTGAGGAGGTCGAGGTGTCGCGTCGTTGACCGAGCGCTCGTGTCGTCCAGAAGTGGACCGCCGCTACCAACAAAGCCCACAAGGGTCCGCCGGGGAGACGTACGATGGCGGGATGACTGGCTCGTGTGATGCTCGGGGTGTCCATGGTCGAAGTTCGGCTTCGAGATCCTGGGGGCTGGGCTCGTTGCCCCTGTACACCTGTAAGTAGCCCTGGACTCCACCCATTTCGGACCCTGACGACAACTTTCAGGGGGGGGGCGAAGGACCTGAGGTACCTGAGCCTCCGAAGGTGGTCGAGCATCTGCCCATCAGTCCCGAGTCCATCTCAAAATCGGCGGGGTCAAAAAAACCTCCTCGATACAAAAACGGTCTATAGGGGGGCTCAGCGACGTTTCGAGTTCCTAGTAACGCGAAATGGTGTGCGAGGACGGGGCAGGTTCGGCACGGTCCTCGCGACGGGAGGAGAAAGCGGGATGAGGGGTCCTACGGTTACCCCGAGGCGCCTGGAGGTCTGAGGAGACCCCAGATCGGCGCACGTCTCGCGCTCCACATCGACTACGAGAACACCATGAAGCGGAAGACGAACGCCTATCCGATCCCCGACATCCTCCCCGCCCTCCGTGCGTCCGTGCGCGGGTCCAACGAGCTGAGCCAGCGCGAACAGCTAGGTCTCCAACGGCTCGTGATCCTGTGCATGACCGGCAAGCGGAGACACGAGGACAGTGACCACGACGAGAACGCCGCCGCGTTTGGGAAGGACTTCCTCCGACGAACGCTCGGCGCGAACTACCAAGCCGTGGTCCGCGCCGCCTTCGACCGCCCCGAGGGTCTCTGTGGGTACAGCCCGGGGCTCTCAAAGAAGAGCGTTCTCCTCCCCCACGTCGAGCGCGCCGTGATCGAGCACCTCACCGAGACGGAAGGCGCTCCGCTCGTCAACGGGTGGACCGGGCGCCCGGTGTCGAGCCGCGTCCAGGGGTCCGCCGTGTACCGGAGCGACGTGAACCGGAACCCGGCGAAGTCGCTCATCCGGGACCTGTCGCCCTGCGTCACGATCAACGTGGACGGGCTCCGAGCCCTCGCCGAGATCTACAGGTCGTGGCTCGCGACTGGGGATCGGTTCTTCAAGTGCCAGATCACGGGACGCGGGCTCAAGCCGGGGCAGGTGCGAGCCCGGCTCAACCAGTGCGTGACCCTCGTCCGACTGGCTGGCGCCGTGACCGGCGAGGACGGCGTCATCGTCCAGCGCTACGAGGAGCAACGGAACGCCCGCCTCCTGGGCGTCGGCGCCCACCTCCAGGGAATGTCCCGCGAGGTACGCGCCGTGGCGCTGGGCTACGACGCCTCGACCGTTGACCGGGACCTCGACGCCGCCCACCCCCACGCGCTCTATCACCTTGCGCTCGTAGGCGGATACGACGCGGGCGCAATTCAGGAGTACGTCGAGAACAAGTCGGACATCCGCCGGGCGGTCGCCCTCGACATTGGGGCGCCCGTCGAGCAGGTCAAGGAGGCGTTCACCGCCATCTTCTACGGGGCGGCGGAGTCAACGCACTACTGCGCCCCGCTCTACCGGATCTTCGGGAAGGAGGTCGAAAAGGCGCGCCGGTTCATCGAGCACCCGTTAGTGAAACCCCTCTTCGCCGAGCGGTCCAAGGCGAGGGACGCCGTACTCGACTCGGCGGAGTACAACGGCGGACGGATGCGGAACGCGATGCGACGCGAGCGGTCCCTCTACGAGGGCGGGAAGAGGGTCTCCAGGTGGCGGCTCCTCTCCCACCGGTTGACGGGCGTTGAGGCGCTCGCCACCCAGACGGCGGTCCTGGAGACCATGAAGCGAGGTGGGTCCGTCAATCTCCTTTGCTTCGATGGATGGGTCTCGGACGACTCAGTCCATGTCGACATGCTCCAAGAGGCAATCCTACGTGAGACCGGTGTCCCGTTCACCATCTCCTCCTCAGTACTGTCGGAGCAGGTGTACTTGGATTAGGGACCTGGGAACGAGGGGGACCTTCATTGGCAGACAGGACCCGTCAACCGACACAGAATCGCCCCGCACGCCCTCTGGGGGGCGATCCCAAGCACTGTGGCGAGAACCGTAGCGGCTCAATACCGGGTCGATGGGGACTGAAGCGGAGAGTCTGGAAAACCATTCCTTCCCGTCAGATCGCTGCCGAAGAGACACGGAGACGGTCTCCGATCCCCTTTTCAGACCAACACCCTACTGGACAAGTGAGGAGTCTTATAATATCTCCGATTTTACCAACCGTAGCCAACCGATCCAATTCTTATCGATCCGCTCTTCACTCCTAGCCTATATACTTCGTCAGCATTCGACTGGTAAAATGATACATTCTGTCCTTTCATAAAACCGAAGTCATCGTCCAGTGCGACATGGTCCTCGTCGCCGACTGAAGGAAGCCACCCTTTGACATTGGCTTCGTAAGCGAGAAGCCAATTCTCCGACCGCAGGTCGGCTGTAGACATAAATCCTGCCCAGGTGCTCGTGTCGACCCCGATCCTGACGAGCCCCTTACTGAGCGCGTCCATCACCAGAAGCGCCACAACATTATCCCGCGACTGCAGCAGGACCTCCAAAGCACCCTCATGTATTTTCATGCCTAGAACAATACAGCACCATAACGCCCAAGACGCAGTGCTATCTCGACCTCTAACAAGTTCGAAACGGATAATCTCATTCAGATTTGCCTCAAGCCCCGCCCGATCAATATCATATCCCACCGATTGGTACTTTACGATCTCAAATAGAGCAAATCTAAGGGTTCCCGACTCGACCAGCATTGCCTGAAGCAGCATTCTCTGGTATATGCTCCAGTTACTCCGGCTCACTATTTCGGCACCGAGTCGCTTGATTGCGTATCTTAGGGAATACTTTGATGCCCCAGACCTATACGCATCAACGGCAGTGTCCCAGTAGTAGATCAAATCAGAACGCTGCCTCCAACCCGACCGAAAATTGAATGTCCTCAATTTGGAAACCCAGAGGTCATTCATCAGGTCGGGCAGAGCCACCACCTCTGACTTTTTAGGATTTAGATCGAGTTCAAACTTTCGTAAAGCAAACTGGAAAGCGCCGAGCGCCTCCTCGGCTTCTGCTCGCGTGCTGAAGCCGAACTCGTAGTCGTCTACATATCTGTACGAGTTTTGCCTCAATCCGCTCGGGAGTGCTTGATCTACAGCGCTCAAAACCAGATCGGCTAATATCGACGAGGTGTCTGGTCCAACTGGAACACCCATAGTTTGACCGTCCTGACAATTTCGAGCATGAGTGTCCAGACGGTTTCCGTATAGCTGCTCGTAACCCCGCGTCAGCTTGGCGACGGTCTTGTCATGCAGTGCCCATGGTATAGAATGTGTATAAATTGATCCATAACAGTTTGCTATGTCAGTCTTTAGTATATAACGAGATCGGGAACGAATCTCCGATCTTCTCTCCGGCTCGATCTTGTTTCGATCCTCACGATACACTGCCCTTTCTGCGCCCCTCCTGTACCCAATCGCACAAGCAGCCAAAGGAGAAGAGGAGATGTGAACCCGGATCGCTTCCCAGTTCTCCGCCACATGAGAGCAGAGCCCATAGAAGGGAATGGGGTTCGGAATCCCGAGTGTCCTGCTTGTTGTGCCTGGGCGGGCGAGCCTATGACGACAAATGAGGGCTGGATTATTCCGTTGAGAGAACCGCTCAGGCAAATTATCCCCCGCAGCGTCCACAGCCCGTGCGAACGAGACAGACGAGAACGGCGGCGGCAGTTCCTTCGGGAGGTATCCCTTGGCTAGGAGAATCTCGGTTGTCACGCAGCTTGGGAGAACTCGCGGACGAGCATGTCGAAGAGTCTTGCCTTCAGAACCCGGTTCGCCTGGGGGTCCGAGAGCTTCTTGAACAGGTCGACCGACTGGCTGACCTCCTCATGGACGCGAGCGTCGATCACGCCGTCGACCACGTGCCTCTGACCGGACCGGGTGTTGTTGCCAGTCATCACGGCGCGGACCTCGTCGGACTCCCGCACGTCGCGGACGATCTCCTCGACGCGGACCCGGTCCCGCTCGGTGAGGTCGATCCCGTACGTCTCGTTGAGGCTCGTGATGATGTTCGAGAGGTAGTCCTTCGTCGGCTCGGCGACGCCCCCGCTCGCCTCGGTGGGGATCCCGGGGAGGGGCGTCGTGTCGGGCGTCAGTTCGATCTCGCCCTCGAACGTCTTCTGGATCCGGAAGGAATCGAGGTCGACCGAGTCGAGGATGCCCTCAGGGAGACCTCCGTGCTCGCGGGGATCGAGCTTCTTGTTCAGGCTCCGCGCGAAGACGTACGCCTTCTCCAGGTCGGTGTCGACGAAGGTGACGAGCTGCGAAACGTAGGCGTAGAGCCGGACGAACGACTGGAGCGCCGACCGGAAGTCCTCGCGCTCCTCCTCGGGACGCGCCCGCCACTGGTTGAGCGCCCGCTGGAGAGGCGGCTGGAGTTGCTTCCCGTCGATGGACGGGTCGAAGAACGCGCGGGCGTATTCCTCCACGTCGTCCGACGTGTAAACCTCGAAGTCGGCGAGCTGGCGCTGGAGGTCGTAGAGCTTGTTCGGGTCCGTCTCCTCCTCCAAGACGGCGCCCTGATAGTAGGGCTGGAACGCCTCCAGGATCGCGTCGGGCTCGTTCACGAAGTCGAGGACGACGGTCTCCTTCCCCGCTGCCTGACGGTTGAGGCGGCTGAGCGTCTGCACCGCCTGGACCCCGCCGAGCACCTTGTCGACGAACATCGTCGTGAGGAGCGGCTCGTCGAACCCGGTCTGGTACTTGTTGGCTACGACCAGGAGGCGGTAGTCCGGAGTCTTGAACGCGTCCTCGATCTTCTGGCGGTACGGGAGACCGTTGAGCGAGGACTCCGTATGGTCGGCGCCGGTCCTCGGGTCGTGGACGGTGCCGGAGAACGCGACCAGCGGGGCGTACGGGAGCCCCCGCTCATGCATCAGCTTCTTGAACTGGAGGAAGTAGCGGACGGCGTGGAGGCGACTCCGGGTCACGAACATCGCTCGCCCGCGTCCCTTTAGGTGCCGCGCCGTCGTGCTCAGGAACAGGTCGAGCGCGATCCGGGCTTTTTCCTCGATGGCGTGGTCCGAGAGGTCGACGTACGACGTGAGGGCGCGGACCGCCCGGCTCGTCTCGTACTCCTCGTCGTCCTCGACCGCCTTGACCAGCTTGAAGTACCGCTTGAAGGTGGTATAGCCCTTCAGCACGTCGAGGATGAACCCCTCCTCGATGGCTTGACGCATCGAGTACAGGTGGTGGGCGTGGAACTGCCCGTCTGACCCCTTCCGACCGAAGATCTCCAGCGTCTTCCCCTTCGGCGTCGCGGTGAAGGCGAAGTAGCTCACGTGGTCCTGACGCCCCCGCAGACGCACCTCTGACTCGATCACGTCCTCCAGGTCCAACTCCTCGCCCGACGCGCCCACGGGCGAACTGGAGCCGTCTGAGAGGGTCTCCTTGAGCTGCTTCGCGCTCTCGCCCGACTGGGACGAGTGCGCCTCGTCGATGACGACGGCGAAGGTGTTGCCGCCGAGCCCGCCGATGGACTTCGAGATGACGGGAAACTTCTGGATCGTCGTGATGACGATGTCCCGCCCGCGCTCCAGCGCCTCCCGGAGTTGCTGCGAGGTCTCCGTGATCGGGACGACGGTCCCGGCGGTCTGCTCGAACTGCTTGACCGTGTTCTGGAGCTGCTTGTCCAGGACCGTTCGGTCGTTGACGACGATGATCGTGTCGAAGACCCGCTCTCCCTCCGCGTCGTAGAGCTGGCGGAGCCCGTGGCACGTCCAGGCGATGGAGTTCGACTTGCCGGAGCCCGCTGAGTGCTGGACGAGGTAGGAGTGACCCGGTCCGTCCGCCTTGGAGCGGCGGAGGAGAGTCCGGACCACGTCGAGTTGATGGTACCTGGGGAAGATGAGCGTCTCGCTCGTCTCCTCGACGACGGCGCACTTCTTCGCGTCCCAGACCTTCTCGGTCGTCTCCTGGACGTGGAGGTAGTTCTGAAGGAGGTCGAGGACCGTGTCGGGCGCCCACACGTCCTCCCAGAGGTAGTGCGTCGCGTGCCCGTCCGGGTTTGCCGGGTTGCCGCGCCCGCCGTCCAGGGTCCCCTTGTTGAACGGGAGGAAGAACGTCTTGTCGTCGCGCAGACGCGTCGTGTAGAACACCTCCTCGTTTCCAACGGCGAAGTGCGCCAGCGTGCGACGGAAGGCGAACAGGGGCTCCTTGGACGGGCGGTCCTTCTTGTACTGCTTGACCGCGTTACCGACGAGCTGCCCCGTCTCGCTGTTCTTCAGCTCAGCGGTGAAGACCGGGAGCCCGTTGACGAAGAGGACGAGGTCGAGCGAGTTCTCGACCTCCTGCGAGTACCGGAGCTGACGGACGACGGTGAACCGGTTCTGCCGGTAGAGCGCGCCGTGCTCGGGGTTGAGGTCGTTCGACGGGCGGAAGTAGACGAGCCGGAGTTTGACGCCCCGATCCGGCACCCCCTTCCTGAGTACGTCGAGCGTCCCCCGGCGGCGGACCTCGTCGGAGATCCGGCGGACGATGCTCTCGTCGGTCCGGTCGCCGTACTGCTGGCAAAGCTTCTCGTACCCCTTCGGCTGGGTGTCGCGGATGAACTGGACGACCTCGTCCGGCAGAAGGATGAGCCGCTTGTCGTAGTCGCCAGAGACGCCGAGGCGGTAGCCGGACGCCGTGAGGTGCTCGACGACGTGGTCCTCGAAGTCCTGCTCACGGTAGCTCTTCGCGCTCATGCCTCGACCTCTCTGGCAACGATGGGGTCTCCGAATCCGGACGGGACGAAGTCATGCTCTCGCATCCAGTCCAGCGCCTTGAGCCACCGGGCGCGCTCGATCTGGAGCTTCGACTCGTGCCAGTTCTCCCGCGCCTCAGCGACGATGTCGTCATCGGTGAATGGCTCCCCGGCGATGAGGAGGTCGTTCCACGCACCGTAGAGCGTGGCGACGATCTCCGCGCGTCTCGCGGCGTCGCCCTTCGAGGTCACACGTTCGAACACGTCGATGACCGCGTCGATCTCGTCTCGGCGGTCACCCCAGTACTTCTCGAAATGCCCCTTGGGGTCGGAGGCGTTCTCCTTGGGTTCGTAACGGACCTGTCTGTCGTCGTCGGTCTGGACCTTCCGCCAGTACCCCTCACGGTCGAGCGACGCTTCGAGAGCGTTGACGAGCTTTGGGTTGAACGGTCCGAAGTCCCACCGTTGCCACGGATCCGCGTACTTCTTACCGGTGAGGCGGAGCCGCATCTCGTACTGGAGCGCGAACAGGACCTTGACGAGCGTGATGCGCCCGAAGTGGTCCGCCGACGCCATCCGGTTGAGGACGTAGTTCGCGAGGACCCACAGCGTGAACGGGTTCACGTCCTGGACTTCGCGAGGCTCGACCGCCTCCACCAGCGCGGTGCCGCGAACGTCGATTTTGCCGGTGACGACCTCAGAGATCAACGAGGCGCGGAGTTCGTGAGCCAGCTCTATCGTACGCGCACACTTGCTACAAGCGACGTCGATAGCTCGAAGCTTCGCATCGACATATTCAATGATTGCGTCCTGCTCCACCAAGGGAGGGAGCGCTACCACAAAATTACCAAGCTGCCTGGGACTCAGGTGCGGAACGCTTATTCCGGTAAAGAGCGGTTTAAAATAGTCTGCGAAAGATTCACTCTGCAAAAGCAGATACAGATAGCCCGCCCTGATCCTGTCGGCTGGACGAAGACACGCGACCCGCTGAAGCAAGAGAGCAGGGAGGTCATCTTGCGTGATCCTCGCAACCCTTATTCCATCACCCACCATAGTACGATCCATCCCCAAAACTATGTCTCCAACACAAAGATGATAATCGGGAAAATCGTCATACTCGTCTCTGGACCAACGCTTGACATCCGACCACTTGATTAAGCCCGGAGCCACGTTTATTCCCCGAAGAAGCCTAACGTCGCTTTTTTTCTCTGTATAACCCGAGCTACTAAATGGGAAACCCATTTTCAGATCACATGCGTACCCCAGCCGCATGATTTCCCAGTGCTGCGGCACTTCACCCAACCACTCGACGGACGGGTCTTTCATCGACGCAACCGGATCCAGACCCTCTGTCACCGCCCGATTGACGACTGCCGCCCGCAGTTCCCCGAGGCGGGTGATGAGTGTCTGCTTCTTTTCGACTAGCCGGTCTACCTCGGCGGTCTTCCGGTCGAGATAGTCTGCCAACTGGCGCTGCTCGTCGAGCGGAGGAAGCGCGGTGACGAACTCCTCGACGAAGTCAGTTGGGACCCGCTTCTGACCCGCAGAGCCGGTCATGAACGCCTCCCCTGTCCCTCTGAAGACGTGAGAGTGCGTGAGGTAGTAGAGGTACCGACCGTCACTCACCCCGTCCCTGGGACGAAGTACGTGGAACTCGGTCGACCCAAACCCGACTGGAGCGCCAAGGTCTCGGAGGTGAGCGCCCTTCCCGTTCTCGAAGCAGGGGGTAATCTTCGCGACGATGGCATCCCCCTCCTCGAAGTAGGTAAACCCCGACCAGACCTCCGAGATCGGACGCTTAAGCGAGGTGTCGATCACGCCGTCTTCGGAGACGTTCTCCATCGGAAGGAAAGTCGCCAGATCGTCGGACTCCTTGTCATAGTCTGAGGCGCCCTTCGTCGGGTTCACCCACGCGGCGTGCTTGAGCTTGGTCACCGCCCAGTGGGAGGGGACTTCATCGAGCCATTGGACATCGGTCGCTTGATATTCGGGGTACCGGTTCATACCGCTAGTACCTCCTTCAGCATCCCCTCGGTCTCAGCATCGAGTGCCATGATCTCGCGTGTGATCTCCTCCACGCTCCGGAGCCGCTCGTAGTTGTAGAAGTACCGGGTGAAGTTGATTTCGTACCCCACCTTATCGGCGCTCCGGTCCATCCACGCGTCCGGCACGTGGGGGCTCACCTCGCGCTCGAAATACGTGTCCACGTCCTCCGCCAGCGGGACACGCTCGTAGTCACGGAGCTTCGTGTCTGGTTTCCGGTTGCCCTCCCGGTCCAGCTTTGGCGCCCCGGTCTTCGTCACCTGCGGACGCTCGACGCGGACCTTCGTATACCCGAACGCCTCGTTCTCGAAGTCCCGCACCCGGTCGTTTTCATCTCCGCCGAGGTACAGCCCGACGACCTCTTCGATCTGAGCGTCGGTGAGGTAGTTCCGCTTGCTCCCAAGCGACTTCCGCATCTTTGTCGACACCCCGGATGCGTCCACGAGGCGGACCGTCCCACGGCGGTCTTCCACCTTCCGGTTCGAGAGGATCCAGACGTACGTCGAGATCCCCGTGTTATAAAAGAGGTCTCCTGTGAGGGCGACGATCCCCTCCAGCCAGTCGTTCTCGATGATCCACCGCCGGATCTCCGACTCGCCGGACCCCGCGTCGCCAGTGAACAGCGGGCTCCCGTTGAACACGATGGCGAGGCGGCTCCCCTTCGCCTCCATCTTCGAGAGCATGTGCTGGAGGAACAGTAGCGCCCCGTCGCTGATGCGCGGAGTACCCGCCGAGAAGCGACCGCCCGCCGTCTGCGCCTCCTCCTCCACGAACGACCGCTCCTTCTTCCATGAGACCCCGAAAGGCGGGTTCGAGAGCATGTAGTCGAACCGGTTGCCCCGGAACTGGTCCTGCGAGAGCGACGACCCGAGGCGGATGTTCGCCGGGTCCTCCCCGGTCACGAGGAAGTCCGACTTCGCGATGGCGTACGACTGGTCGTTGATCTCCTGCCCGAAGAGGAGAACCCGCGCCTTCGGGTTGATCTCGTGGATCTGCTCCTGCGCCAGCGTGAGCATCCCCCCTGTCCCGCACGCCGGATCGAACACGGTCCGCACGACGCCCTCGCCAGACACGTCGCCCTCGTGCCCGTCGAGGAGGAGCCGCACCATGAGCCGGATGACCTCGCGCGGCGTGTAGTGCTCGCCCGCCGTCTCGTTCGAGAACTCGGACGAGAGCCGGAGCAACTCCTCGAAGATGTACCCCATCTCGTGGTTGCTCACGAGCGACGGGTGAAGGTCCACCTCAGTCATCTTGTCGACGATCTGGAACAGGAGGTCGTTCTTCGCCAGCTTCTCCACGATGGGGTCCAGCTTGTAGTGCCGGATGATCTCGCGGACGTTCGACGAGAACCCGCCGAGGTAGGCGTTGAAGTTGACCTCGATGTTGTTTGCGTCGTCGGCTAGCCGCTCTAGGTCGTAGCGGGAGACGTTGTAGAAGCCGGTCCCGCTCGTCTTGAGGAGCACCCCCTCCAGTTGGTCCTCACTTAGTTGCTCCCGGAACGCCTCCTGCGTCGCGAGCACGTTGTCCTTCTGCTCCCGGAGCACGCTGTCAAGCCGACGGAGCACGACGAACGGGAGGATCACGTCGCCGTACTCGCTCCGCTTGAACGTATTTCGGAGGAGGTCGTCGGCGACCTGCCAGATGAAGGACGCCTTGTCCTGGAATGCGGGTGACATGTGAGATTAGCGTGTCGCTTGACAGCGTAACATTTTCAGGCAAAACCGGGTATACGTGCTCCAATACGCCCTCAAGCCGTGAGCACCGGTTCCAATATCCACACGCCCGAGCCCGCCGATGACGGCGACGACCTCATGGCGCTCTTCCTGGACGCGGAGCGCGAGGCGCAAGCCCTGAGCGGCGCCACGCCCGAGTGCGCCGTCCATGACCTGGAGCGCACCCTCCTGGACCTTCTCGCTCTGACCGGCGGCGACCTTGACATCACCGAACCCTTCCTCCAGTGAGTGACAAACCAGACCGCTCGGACAAGTTCACGTACACGGACCGCCACCAGATCGTGACCGGCAAGGACCGGGAGCGAGCGAAAGCGAGAGCGAAGGCACGTCGTCTCCTCTCGTACGTGATCGAGCAAGAGAACCTCGACCTCGACAAGGTGCTGGCGCTGATCGAGGCGAACGTCGCGGACCTCCGCGCCGACGAGCCTCAGGACCGGACCGAGGACGAGTCGTGACGATTCGCGGGATGCCCGCCGAGCGGCTGACGTACGCCGACATCCTCGACGCCGAGGACGCCGCCCAGGGGTACCACGGTGCGCTCCAGTTTAGTCGACTCGCGGTCACCTTTGCCCTTCAGAGCGTCCAGGAAGCGGACGTGTCGTCGTTCGGGCTCATCCCCCTCCCCGTGCCAGGGTCCCCGCCAGTCGACGGCAGGGAGGCTCTGACAGCGCTTCAGCGCTACCTGCCGGAGTTGGGGTTAGTCCGCCTCGATGTCCGGCTGGGAAGTGACCCGGCGGCGGGGGACGTTCGGCGGGTGTACCTCGTCCCCGGGGTCGCGCTCGACAGGCTGGCGAAGCTCGCGGGGCGGATCGGCGAGGCGGGATACCTCTTCTGTGGACCTGAGACCGAAGGCGCTCTCGTCGCCGTCCACTCCGACGGCACCCGGTATGAGAGCGCCCTGCCGTCGCCCGCCGAGGTCTCTCGCCTTGTGTCCAGGATAGCCGGGTGGAAGACGGTGGCGATCCGTTACCCGGCTCAGTCCGCCGTCGAGATCTCGATGCGGAAGGCGCGCGACGCCGCCAAGCCTGTCTCGTTCGACGACTTGGGCACGTGCCTGATGGGAGACGAGCCCGCGCGCGCACTCTTCCGGGTTCTGGAGAACATGGCGCCGGAGCGGGTCCGCCAGTTCATCGAGCGCGCCATTCTCAAGACGGCTCCGCTCGCATCCGGCTACGAGTCGTCGCTTACAGATCCCGTCTCTATCAGCCTCGCCGCGCCCACCGAGGCGGAGCGGCTCACGGAAGCGAACGGACGGTTCGTCGCCGTACGCTTCACAGAGGGGATGGACTTGGAGTACGACGACATGCGAGTCGGCTCCGAGTTCGACGCCCTCGACGAGCACTACCGGGACCAGTCGCGCGACGACGCGCCCGACCTACGGATCATCGACGAGGCGAACGGTGTGACCATCCTCGTTGAGTGCCAGAAGGCATATTTCCAGACGCCCGACCGACTCCGGCGCAACCTGGGGGCGCTCTTTGTCGAGGAGGCGGACCCCGCCTCGATGTCTGTCGACGCCACGTTTGCCCAAGTCCTATCGGTGGTGACCGAGATAGTGTGGGAGGGCGGCGACGCCACGGAGGTCCACGTCGTCCGCCAGTTCGGCGACTGGCTCCGAGACGCCTATTTGATGAAGCAGAGATGAAGTGGCACGCATCTTGGGAGTCCTCCCAATGTCCTCCCCGAGGTAACCCCGCGACCCCCTGACTGGCTCCCACCACGTCGGACAAAGGGATAGCGAGTGCCTGGACAGGGTGAGGACATCACACCCCAAACCGGGGACCCCTATTAACTGTCGTCTTTTCAAATTGGCGGCACACCCTCTAAAGAGGTCATGATTAACAACACCACTTCTGCAACCACTGCATATTTCAACAGTGCTCACGACGCAGAGGACGCGGTCGAAATCGCCCGCTACGTTCGCGAGCGACTCACTTCCGATACGCATTTTGACATCTTCGCATACGTGGTGGTTCGACGAGCCACTGAGGGCAACAATCCGGTATGCCAAGGATGCTTCATCGACGACGTACTTGCGGAGGTGGACCGGAAGCACTCCCTTCACTAGAACAGCTTCGATGGTGCACCGGACCGTTTGAATACGGTCCTCCTCGCCTAGCAACGCGTTCGTCCGAGACACTGCACATGCCGAGTTGTCTCAAGAGGTAGCGCCCGTGGGTTCGGATTTGTCCGGGTTCACGGGCGCTGAACCGCCGAAATGGGACGCGACCTCGGTGCCAACTATCAACTAGTACAATAATAATATTCATCATGGCAATCACAGATACCCCAACTGAACAAACATACGTCTGCCCTCTATGCACAATCTGCCCGAAGGCGAGGGCTTGTCCATTAGCCTACCTCTCTTCGAGCCCGAGTCCAGGGAACCGTCAGCGTCTCTGCAACCCCAATACCTTCGAAATGCTTCGACTCTTGCAGACGACAGACCTTCCGTTCGCTTCTGAGGAGCAAGTCCAGTACGTCGATGATCTCCAGCAGAAGTGGAACGAACTTGAGCAAGAAGCCGACGAGCTGGACGAGCGCACGGGCGATGACCCCGATAACAGTATTCCCCCGGCGGAAGTTGAGTACGAGCGGCTAATGGACATGGAGTGCAGAGATTACTGGTAAACCAAATTTGCCATAAAATTTACCTATTAAAACACATCATTCATTTCGGACCTGAGAGCTTCATTTGCGAGCGACACATAGATCATTGAGGTGCCCACGTCGGCGTGACGGGCGGCTTCCTTGATGACTATAGCGCTCCTCCCGGCTTCTGCGAGCCGTGTGCAGAACCCGTGTCGGAGTCCGTGGAACGTCAACGGGCGATCAATGCGGGCTCTCTCCCTTGCCGCTGTGAACGCCCGCCCTGAGGAAACCGCGAAGGCGCGAGGGCTCCGTTCTGCGCTTTCTGCTCCTGGAGCGTGGAATACGTAGTGTGAGGGGCGCCGCTCGCTCCTCAACCGTTCCAGTAGAGTCTGGGCGGGTCGAACGAGCGGGACCGTCTGCACCCGTCCGTTTTTCTGCTGACGGACCGTGAGCATCCCTCGCTCTAAGTCGATGTCTTCCCACTTCAGCCGGGCGAGTTCCGAGGACCGGAGTCCAGTCATGTAGGCAAACCTGAAGAGAGGCACCCGCCAGACGATCTCTCCTCGTCTGCACCCGCCCGATCTCAACAGTTCCCGATACAGGCTCCAGACCGCACGACAGATGCGATCCAGCTCGGGCTCGATCACTGCCTTTGGTGCAGACTTAGCGGGCTTCGGAGACTCGACACCCTCCATCAAGTCCCGCGCAATGTGCCGATGCTTGCGCAGCCAGCGGAGGTACGCTCGCACGTGGCGGTACCTGAAACCCTGAGTCGTCGGACTCACCGTCGCATCATACACGAATGCCTCGACCTCCTCCACTCGAACCGCTCGCAGCGGCGTTTCCTCACCGATCCGTTTTGCCCAGAGCCCAACCGCGTCACCGTATGCCCGGATCGTGTTCGGCGTCCGCCCAGCTTTCGACTTGGAGTCGAGGAACAAGGCGAGCCCCTCCGCGACGGTCACACTGTCCTCCCCGGTTCGCTCCAGCGTTCTCGGGTCGTCTCTCCAGGGATCAAACGCATTCTGGAGATACGCCGACTCTAGGGAGCGCCGAAGCTTCTCAGCGAGCCGTTTGTCCTTCGTTCTCAGCGGGACGCGCTTCCGGGAGGGTACGCGGTCTCCTTCGTAGAACTGGAGGTACCAGCGGTCGTGGTTCTTGACAAGCGTTGCCACAGCATAGGGGGGCTGTGGCTCACCTGAGCCCGGGAGCAATGCGGGAACAACCCCTCTCAGTGACCCCGATACGGGCGTCCGGGAGTCGCGGGGGTCCCACGAGCCTCCTCAACGAAGAAAGCCGCTATCTCTTTGCGAGACAACGGCTTTCTAAGTGCCCGAGACTGGAATCGAACCAGCACTCCCGTAAGGGAACACGACCCTGAATCGTGCGCGTCTACCAATTCCGCCACTCGGGCATGCGGACGTGAAGGTAGCGCCCTCCTGCAGGCGCCACCACCGCGCCGCCCGTCTCCACGCCAATTGCACCGGCCCCGCTGGCGATGCCAGCCGTCTGCGGGCGATTGCAGCCCCATGGAACCGAAGAGGCGGGCGCTGCGAACCCCGAGGACGTCTGTTTCCCTTCCCATGCCGATCCGCTCTCTCTTTCTCGCCGCGTTCGCCATGCTCGGCGCGACCGCCGCGGCGCAGCGCGTCCGCCCGTATCCGGTGATACCGACGCCCCAGTTCGAGCGGGCTGTGGCCAATGGGACGCGGACGCTCGCCGGGCTGCCCGGCGCGTCGTACTGGCAGAACCGCGCCGACTATGACCTCGCCGCTCACCTCGATATCGATACGATGACGCTCTCGGGCTCGGGGACCATCACCTACACCAACCACAGCCCGGATGCCCTTGCCTTCCTCGTCCTCAAGCTCCGCCAGAACGTCCACGCACCGGGCGTCCCGCGCAACCGTCCCGTCGCCGTCACCGGCGGCCTGACCCTTTCGGCGTTCGCCGTCGACGGGACGGACTATGACGACGTTTCGGTCGACGAGACGCCAGGCGTCTACCTCGGCGAGGCGACGCCGGGGACCTACGTGATCCAGGGGACGATCATGACCGTCGGGCTGTCAGAGCCGCTGGCGCCGGGCGACTCGGCCGAGATCACGCTCGCGTGGAGCTACGTCGTCCCACCCGACACCGGTACGTTCCGACAGGGCACCGACGGCGAGGTCGTTTTCCTCGGCTACTGGTACCCGACCGTCGCCGTCTACGACGATGTGAGCGGCTGGGACACGGCGCCCTACCTCGGCATGGGCGAGCACTACATGGAGGTCGGCGACTTCACCTACTCGCTCGATGCACCGTCCGGCCTGCTCGTCTGGGGGACCGGCGACCTCGTCAACGCCGGCGAGGTTCTCTCCGAACGAACCCGCCAGCGGCTGGCGGAGGCCCTCGGCGGCGCCGAAGTCGTTCACGTCGTGACCGAGGGCGACCGGGCGGACGCGCTCGTGCCGTCGACGGACGGTCGGCGCGTGTGGCGCTTCGAGGCACGCGACGTCCGCGACGTCGCACTCTCGGCCTCCGCCGCCTACGTCTGGGACGCGACGCGTGCGCTCGTGGATCGCGAGAGAGACGGAACGGCCGACGACGCAGTCCTGATCAACAGCTTCTACCGGCCGGGCACGGCCTCGTGGAACCGCTCGGCCGAGTTCGCCTCCTTCGCCATCGAGTTCTTCTCGACCCGGCTCTGGCCCTACCCCTGGCCTCACATGACAACCGCTGAAGGTGTCATCTCCGGCGGCATGGAGTACCCCATGATGACGCTCATCGGCGGCGACCGGACCGACCCGTCGCTGTTCTCGGTGACGGCCCACGAGATCGGACACATGTGGTTTCCCATGATGGTCGGCTCCAATGAGAAGGCGTTCACGTGGATGGACGAGGGCCTCACGTCGTTCAACACGAACGAGGCGATCGACGCCTTTTTCGATGGCTCGGCGCCGGACCGCGAGCGGATCGACGCCTGGGATCGGCGCCGCCAGTCGCACTACCTGCTCGCTGGCACGGGCTATGCCGTCCCGCCCATGCGCCACAACGACCGCTACCCGCTCGGAGGCGGCACGCCCCAGGTGGATCCCATCGGCGGCAACGCGCGCGGCGTGGCCTCTTACTCGACGCCTGCCGTCGCCCTCCACGCGCTCCAGGGCCTCTACGGCGATGCCGCATTTGGGGACGCCTACCGTGAGTACGGCCGCCGCTGGCGGGGCCGCCACCCGTACCCATACGACGTCTTCAACACGTTCGAGAATTGGCTCGGCGAGGACCTCGACTGGTTCTGGCGCCCGACATTCTTCGACACCTGGACCGTCGATCACGGCGTCGGCACCGTCGAAACCGAGGGCGGCGTGCGCGTGACCGTCGTCGACCGCGGCCTCGCGCCGATGCCGGTTCCGGTCCGCGTGACGTACGCCGACGGTTCGACCCAGGAGAACCGCGTGCCGGTGAGCACGTGGCTCTCTGGCGCCACCGAGGCCACGCTCATGTTTCCGGCTGGCGACGTCGTTCGCGTCGAGATCGACCCCGACGGGTTCATCTTTGACGCCGACCGAAGTAACAATGTCTGGACATACAATCTCCCTCAGCACTAATCCAGTGCGCCCAACCTCACAAGCACCACCCAACACCGGCCCCGCTGGCAGAATTATGCGGTCCAGCTAAAAAATCTGCTATATTGAATGATTCACATCCCCACCTCAGCCACACCATGAGGCTACTCGCCCTCTGCCTTACCCCAGCCCTGCTCATCGGATGCGATTCATTCGCACCTGAAGAGAGCACCTCCCGCCTCGCCCACACTCTCACCACGTGCGAAGCCCCCACCTTGTACGACGTGGTCCCACAAACAGGCAACGAGTCCGTCGCCATTGAGTTTAGCCCGGGCGACGCAGAGGGTGAGCTCTTTATCATGTACGAACTGAGCTACCGCGTCGGCAACGGTGCCTGGGTCAGCTTTACAGTAGCCAACTCTAGCGGCTATCTCGCCTCTGCCGACCAGCGCTACCCTGTTGGAACGGAGACAGGCCAAAGTGTCCAGTTCCGTGCCCGGCAAACCTGCTGGGAGGACTGGGCCGTTCCTGACGAGCCTCTTCCAACACACATCACCTCGGCCTACTCCAACTCCGTTTCCGATTTCCTCATCACCGAGGTTACCGAATAAGGTGACGCCAGAGTGCCTGTGAGGTCACTCGGTCATCGAAACTCCTCTCCTTGAATAAGCCCCTTCCCCCGCTGGCGACATGCGTCGCCAGCGGGAGGGGAACCTCCTCAGAGGCCGAACTCCAGTCTTAGAGCTGGAGGAACGAGTAGCTGGCGGCGACGAGGCCCAGGAGAATCAGGGCTGCGAAGACCGCCAGCGCGACGCCTTCCCCTTTGCCGGCCGGGCCGGGCTCAGGGGAGGGGCCGCTCGCAGGGCGAGGGTCCATCGGTGGGATGTGAGAGAAGAAGACCAGCGCCCGGCCCAGGACCGGGCGAGCGATGCCAGGCCCGAAGGCCGGCGAGGCGTCTCTCAACAGCGCCGCACGCAGCTCAGGCGGCAGCGATCGGCCGCGCCGAGGGCGACCGCCAGCCTCACCATGCCCCGCGCTCCGACGCCCACACGGTGAGTCGTCGGAGACGCAGGCCGCCCAGAGAACGGGACCGGGCCGGCCCCTCCCCCACCTCGCGCCTCGGCGTGCCCGACGGCCACCACCACTGGCGCCGGCAGGATGGCCCGCGAGTTCGGCGTGGCTCCGACCGAAGCGACCGTTCCTGTCTCCACCAGCGCGCGAGCACTATCGGCGCGCGGGGCGATTAGCGCGAACGCGAGGAGAAGGACGGCGGCGGAGGGCACCAGCAAGCGGAAGGGAGTGGACGGAGAACGGAGGTCTCGCTGGCCGGTTCGAACGCGGGCTCCCGGTCGTAGAACTTCACAGACCATGTCGGTCGAATACGACGTCGCCCGCCTCGGAAGCCGAAGCGGGCGACGTCGAAAATGCTCCCCGGGTAGGATTTGAACCTACGACACCCTGATTAACAGTCAGGTGCTCTAACCCCTGAGCTACCGAGGAATGTCTCCCGACATTCCGGCGGCCGAAGCCGCGGGCGGTGTGGAAGCGGACGGAAGGTAGAGAGCCAGCCGCGCGAGCGTCAAGGTGGCGACGCTCGCCCGGCCCCTCTTCACCTCGGGTTCGCGCCGCGCTGGCGGTGGGCATCGCCAGCGCGACGAAAGCCTACACGGCCAGCTTCTCCAGGTACTGCGTCCGGAGCTTGGCCACCTTGGGCGCGATGACGGCCGCGCAGTACGGCTGCGCCGGGTTGCGCTCGAAGTAGTCCTGGTGGTAGTCCTCGGCCGGGTAGAACGTGTCGAGCGGCTCGACCTCGGTCACGATGGGGTCGTCGAAGACGCCCTGTGCGGTGAGGTCGGCCACGACCGCCTCGGCCGTCTCCCGCTGTGCATCGGTCGAATAGTAGACGCCCGAGCGGTACTGCGTGCCGCGGTCGGCGCCCTGGCGGTTGAGCGTCGTCGGGTCGTGGGTCGCGAAGAAGACAGTCAGGAGGTCGCGGAGCGAGATCGCGTCGGGGTCGAACGTGACCTCGACGACCTCGGCGTGGCCCGTCAGCCCGGTGCAGACCTCGCGGTAGGTCGGGTTCTTGACGCGGCCGTTGGCGTAGCCGGAGACGACGCGCTCGACGCCGCGGAGCGGCTTGAGCACGGCCTCGACGCACCAGAAGCAGCCGCCGCCGAGGACGATGGTGTCGGTCTGTGCCATGGAGAATCGGTCGATGGGATCGGGAATGAACGTCGGCCGGTAGACGGGGCTCCGACCGTCCGGCTTACCGGCCGATCTTCCGGATCCCCCCGCTTGGCCCATGGCTCCCGACCTCGACCGCGTCCGCGTCCGCCTCGTCCAGATCCGCACGCGCGCGGCCGTCCTCGCTGAAGAGCGCCGGAGCTTCCTCGCGCGGACCACGCTCGACGAGCGCCAGCTTGCCGTGACCAACGCCCTCACCGACCCGCTGGCGGCCGCGCTGCTCGACGGGGTCGACGCCGTGCTAATAGGCGGCGCCGGGGCCTACTCGGTGACGGAGACCTACGACTGGACGCCCGGCCTCATCGACCTCTGCCACGCCTGCGCCGAGCGGCGGGTCCCGCTCTTCGGCTCGTGCTGGGGCCACCAGTTCATCGCGCGCGCCTTCGGCGGCGAGGTCGTGAACGACCCCGACCGGTCCGAGATGGGCACCCACACTGTCGACCTCACCGAAGCCGGCCGCCGTGACCCGCTCTTCGGCACGCTGCCCGCCACGTTCGGCACGCAGATGGGCCATCAGGACCGCGTCGCCCGCCTGCCCGAGGGCGCCACGGAGCTGGCGACGAACGGCCGCGCCCCGTTCCAGGCCTTCCGCCTCGACGGGCTCCCGATCTACGGCACCCAGTTCCACTCCGAGCTCGACGCCGAGACCGAGCGCCAGCGGCTCGTTGCGTACCGCGACCACTACCCCGAGATGGCTGACCCCGAGCGCTTCGACGCCGTCGTCGCCGGCCTCCGCGAGACGCCCGACGCCGACGACCTTCTCCGGCGCTTCCTGCTCCTCTTCGCCGTCGAAGGCGGCGCCGAGCGACTGGCGGCCGACCAGAACGCGGCCGCCTAACGGCCCTCCCGCGCGGCGTCGAAGAACCGGCCGACGGTCTCCTCCGACCAGTACGTGCCGCCGCGCCGGACGAACCCGACGTGACCGCCGTGGGCCGGCGTGAGCAGCGTCAGGAACGGGTTGGCCTCCGCCGCCTCGGCCGGGAAGCACGAGGGCGCGAGGAATGGGTCGTCGAGCGCGTTCACGAGCAACGTCGGCACGCGGATGGCTTCCAGGAGCGGGAGCGACGAGGCGCGGCGCCAGTAGTCCTCGGCGCTCTCGAAGCCATGGACGGGCGCCGTGAAGTGGCCGTCGAACTCGGCGAACGACGTCATCGCGCGCACATCGGCGGGGTCGGGAGCGCCCTCGAACCGGCCGGCCTTCTCGTCGAGCTTGGCCGCCAGCTTGCGGAGGAAGTAGCGCATGTAGACGCGTCGGCTCCACGCCCGCATCGTCTCGGACGAGGCCGCGAGGTCGACCGGCACCGACACGCCCGCCCCGGCGATCACGCGCGGGTCGACGGACTCGCCCTGTTCGCCGAGCCACTTCAGCGTGAGGTTGCCGCCGAGGCTGAACCCGGCGACGGCGACGGCCGCGGCCCCCTCCGCAAGCACGTGTGCCACAACGGCATCGAGGTCCTCGGTCATCCCGCTGTGGTAGGCCTGGAGAAGCCGGTTGGGCTCGCCCGAGCAGCCGCGGAGGTTCCACGCGCAGACGGTCCACCCGCGCCGCGCCAGTTCGCGCGCGAGGCCGAGGACGTACGAGCGGTCCGCACTCCCCTCCAGCCCGTGCGCCACGACGGCCACGTCGGCGCCGGCCGGGTCGCCGAGCCAGTCGAGGTCGAGGAAGTCACCGTCGGGCAGTTCCAGCCGCTGGCGGCGGTCGTAGGCGACGCCCTCGATGCGACGGAACAGCGTGGGCAGGATCGACTGGGCGTGCCCGTTGCGGAGCCAAACGGGCGGGCGATACGGAGGCGGATCGAACGGCACGGGCGCGGGCAGAGCAGGTCCACAAAAAAACGCCCCCGGCGACGGCCGAGGGCGTTCTTCTTGGTTCTGCGCGCCGGGGAGGATTCGAACCCCCGACCTTCGCATCCGTAGTGCGACGCTCTATCCAGCTGAGCTACCGGCGCGAACGGGGCCAAGATACCGGACGTCCAGACCCGGCCAAATGAAGACGGGCCGAACGTGCGCCGCCGTCAGCCGACGCCGCCCGCCTCGGTGCCGTCGAGGAACCAGAAGTGGCGCGTCGGGCCGTGGCCGCCGCCGAGCGGGAGCGCGTGGCGGATGGCCGTCTGGAGATAGCTCCGGGCGCGGCCGACGGCCGTCTCCAGGTCGAGGCCCCGCGCGAGGTTGGCCGCGATGGCGCTCGCGTAGGTGCAGCCGGTCCCGTGTGTGTGCGGCGTGTCGATCCGCTCCTCTCGGAAAACGGTCTCGCCCGCCTCCGTCACCAGCAGGTCGACGGCGTCGGCCTCGCCGTCGAGGTGACCGCCTTTGATCAGGACCGCGCGCGGGCCCATCGCCAGC
>CAYPVZ010000011.1:0-21231 GCA_964414235.1 uncultured Rhodothermales bacterium
ATCCTGGAGGCCGCAGCGGCCGGCGGCCTCCAGGATCTCGCGGAAGATCTGGGGGTCCGTCTTGCCCGAGAAGCTGATGTCCGAGAAGTCGAACACGTCGCCGACGAGGGCGTCGAGCGCGGCGGTCACCGAGGCCCGGCCGACGCCGTGCGACTGGAGCAGCGTACCGTCGATGTCGAAGAGGAGGACGCGGGCGGGCACGGCAGGGCGGGGGGATGCCGAGAACCTAGCCCCGCCGCCTCTGCTCCACGGCAAACCCATCGCGAAGTCCGGCGCCGTCCGACACGGCCGGAGCGACAACCCGTCGACACCGACCGGCGTTACCCTGCCCGCCTCTTCCCGATTGACGCCTGACCGATGGCCGACCAGCCCTCTCTTTTCGACGACGCCCCCCCGCCGCCGGCCGACACGCCCCTCTTCGCCAGCGACGTCCGCAAGGCCACGCCGGAACCGCCGTCCGCCGAGCTCGCCCCAGCGGAGTCCGAGCCGCCCGCGCCCGCCGCCAGCGCCGCGCCCGAGATGGAGGTCGAGGTCGACGTCACGCTGCCGGACGACCTCGACGACCCGCTGGCGGCCGTCGAGAGCGACGAGGCTCGCGAGACGCTCTTCCTCGCCGACGCGATGGCCCTCGCCTACCGGGCCTTCTTCTCGATGAAGAACGCCACGCTCAACGCGCCCGACGGCACTGACACGCGGACGCTCTACGGCTTCGCGACCGCCCTCCTCAAGCTCCTCGAAGACCACACGCCCGAGCACATCGCCGTCGTCTTCGACAAGATCGGCGGCGCGCCCACCTTCCGCGACCAGCTCTACGACGACTACAAGGCCCACCGCGCCCCGATGCCGGACGAGATCAAGTCCAACATCCCGCTCGTCAAGCGGCTCGTCGAGGCCTTCGACATCCCGGTCCTGGAGGTCGAGGGCGTCGAGGCCGACGACGTGATCGGGACGCTGGCGAAGCGCGCCGAGGACGAGGGCGTCGACGCCGTCATCTTCTCGGCCGACAAGGACTTCCGCCAGCTGCTCTCCGACCGCGTCTCGATGCTCCGGCCGCCCTACATGGGTGAGACGTTCGACCGCGAGACGCCCGAGACCTTCCGCGAGAAGTACGGCGGCCTGGAGCCAGCCCAGTTCATCGACCTGCTCGCGCTCATGGGCGACTCGGCGGACAACGTGCCGGGCGTGCCGGGCATCGGCGAGAAGACGGCCGTCAAGCTCATCGACGAGTACGGCTCGGTCGAGGCACTCATCGAGCACGCCGCCGACCTCAAGGGCAAGCGCGCGAAGGAGGGCATGACGAACCACGCCGACGACGCGCGCCTCTCGAAGCAGCTCGTCACGATTCGCACCGATGTCCCGCTCGAACTGGACTGGCACACGCTCCGCCGCACCGACCCCGACGTCGACGAGATCGAGAGCCTCTTCAACGAGGTTGGCTTCGGGAGCCGGCTGCGGACGCGCGTCCGCGACTACGCCGCTGGCCGCCAGCGCCAGCGCGCCGACGGCAAGCCGGGCCGCGCCTTCACCACGCTCCCCGAGGACGACCCGTCGCTCAGCTTCGACTTCGGCCCGTTCGAGCCCGTGACCGCCATGGACACGGGCGACGTGGACTACACCACGGTCTATGAGCAGGCCGACCTCGGTGTGGCCGCCGACCTGGTCGCCGAGGCGGAGGTCCTCAGCTTCGACACGGAGACTGCCTCGACCACCTCGGACAAGACGCTCGTCGATCCGATGCGAGCGGAACTGGTTGGCGTGTCGCTCTCGAAGGAGGAGAAAAAGGCCCTCTACATCCCGACTCCGCTTCCCGATGGGACGCCGGTCCAGAACGCGCTCGACGCGATCCGTCAGCGGTTGGAAGACGAGACGCTTCCGAAGGTCGGCCACAACATCAAGTACGACATCGAGGTGATGGCCCGGCACGGCGTGACTGTCCGCGGGGCCCTCTTCGACACGATGGTGGCCCACTACCTGCTCCACCCGGAGGACAGCCACAAGATGGACGACGTGGCGAGCCACTACCTGAGCTACCGGCCCCAGCCGATCACCGAGCTCATCGGGACGGGGAAGAACGCGCTCTCGATGCGAGAGGTAGCGGTCGAGGACGTCGGCCCGTATGCCTGCGAGGACGCCGACGTCGCGCTCCGCCTCGTGCCGGTCCTCACCGAGGCGCTCAAGGAAGTCGACGGTGGGAAGGGGCGGCTGCTCCAGATCGCCGAGGAGATCGAGTTCCCGCTCGTCCCGGTCCTCGCGGCCATGGAGATGGCCGGCGTCAAAGTGGACGAGACCGTCCTCGCCGAGACGTCCCGCCAGATGGACGCGGAGCTGGAGCGCCTGGAGGCCGAGATCTATGAGCAGGCCGGGCGCGAGTTCGGCATCGGCTCGCCCAAGCAGATCGGCGAGGTCCTGTTCAACCCGCCGCCGACGGAGGAGGACCACGCCGCCTACGAGACGTGGCTCCAGGACATGAAGGACTACGAGGCCGGCGAGGTCGAGGGCGACCCGGACGCAAAGCCCAAGTCCAAAAAGCAACTCGCCGAAGAGGCGCCGACGTTCGGGCTCGGGCTCCAGCCGCTCGGCAAGACCAAGTCCGGCCAGCCGAAGACGGACGAGCGCGTGCTGAGCGAACTCGCCCAGGAGCACGCCCTCCCGGCGCTCATCCTCGACTGGCGCAAGGTGGCGAAGCTCAAGAGCACCTACGTCGACAAGCTGCCGGAGCTGATCCACCCCGACACGGGCCGCATCCACACCGACTACAACCAGACCATCGCCGCGACGGGCCGGCTCTCGTCCACAAACCCGAACCTCCAGAACATCCCCATCCGGACCGACCTCGGCAAGGAGATCCGCAAGGCGTTCGTGGCCGAGCCGGGGCACGTCCTGATGGCGGCCGACTACGCCCAGATCGAGCTCCGCATCATCGCCCACATGTCGGGCGACCCGGACCTCATCGCGGCCTTCGCCGCCGAGCAGGACATCCACACCGCCACCGCCGCCCGGGTGTTCGACGTGCCCTACGAGGACGTCACGCGCGGGCAGCGCGACCGCGTCAAGCAGGTCAACTACGGCATCCCGTACGGCATCTCGGCCTTCGGGCTGGCGCAGCGGCTCCGCATCGGCAACTCGGAGGCGCAGGCGCTCATCGACCAGTACCGCGCCTCGTACCCGCAGGTCATCCAGTTTCTGGACGGACTCATCGACGAGGCCCGCCAGCGGGGCTACGTCGAGACGCTGCTCGGTCGGCGGCGCTACCTCCCGCTCATCACGAGCCGAAACCCGAACGACCGGGCCTTCGCCGAGCGCGTGGCGGTCAACATGCCCATCCAGGGCACGCAGGCCGATATGATCAAGAAAGCTATGATCGCCATCCACGCTGGGCTGGCGGACGTGTCCGCGGGCGCCCGCATGATTCTCCAGGTCCACGACGAGCTGGTCTTCGAGGTGCCCGAGTCGGACGTGGACGCGGTCGCGGCGTTCGCCAGCGAGCAGATGAAGGCGGCCCTCCCGCTCGGCGACGTGCCCATCGTCGTCGAGGTCGGCGTCGCCGACAACTGGCTCGACGCGCACTGAGGTGCTGGGCGCGAGCGACGGATCGTCACCTGGAACCTAATTCTAAGCCGTCCGCTCCATCTCCAGCGACACGAGATTGGCGAGACGCCTGGAGGGTCGGAAGGTCTGGGCCTTAACCGACGCCCACGGTTGCGAGTGAGGCGGCGGCGGCGCAATCCTGGGTCGTCGCGTTGCTCCCAATTATGAGTAGAGACACAAAGGGGAGAGGCCGCCGCACTTGATGGCGCGGCAGCCTCCATGAAGTCAGAGCCTGTCTACTGATGTTTTGTATGCATTGTTAGTAGTAGCTGCCTGAATTGTCAAATGTGTAGTGAAGGTCCGTAGTAACTACATATGGCGAAGAAGACAATTCTATCATATAATATTTGTGAGTCGCAACAATGTCAATTGACGCCACGCAGCTTCCGGGGATTGCCCAGTAGGATCCGGATAGGAAGTGGCAACCAAACCCTCCGAGATCGGCGGTGGCTGTTACGCGAGGGTGGCCGGAGTAGTAGCTGTCGTCTCGGTCAAAGTACTCGGCGTAGTCAGAATACGTCTCCGTGGTTCCGTTGTCGCGAGTGAGTGATATATTGATTGTGGTCGTAGTTCCTACAAAAAGACTGCCGTCCCATACGGTGTCTGATGTGGCAGAGTAGCTTCTTCCTGCGCACGAGAAAGACTCGCTGATGAAGCTGTTGGTGACGCCGTCAGACTTGGAGGGCGTCCCAGACGTGCTGGTGGTCGAATTGGAAGAAGGCAAGCATGCCGTCCCGTTCTGGTGGTCCGACACCGCGGACTCACCTGAGGTAGACTCGGGTTCGACGCTGTCGCATGCGGTGAGGAGCATGCTCGAGAGGAGGAGGGCGGTAAAAAGAGGCCGCATGACTGGTGTGGGGTGTGGCAAGGGGTTCGCAGGCGCGATGGCGATCATGCTGCTATGGGGTGTGGGATTGGGGGTTGCCGAGTTTGGCTGCGGCTGGTCATAATGGGGTCAAGATTATGCGACCACCTAGGATCGGTATGCCAAACGGTCTGTGATCTATGTACTACGTGGGGGGGAGGGAGGTGGTGTGGCGAATCCTGTGGCTTCGCCGCCTGGGCTGTGTTTGATAGGGTTTGGCAATGAAGCGAGCGAGACGAAGGGCCGGGCGCAGTCCGGAAGAAGCCTGCCAACCACAGCCTCCGCCCACCATGACCCACGACGCCATTCTAGACGCCGTCCACCGACGCTTCGAGCGCCCGCAGTTCAGCGCGACCCGCGGACGGGTCCTTCGGCCTCGCTCGCGGTTTCTACGGCCCCGCGCACAGCTTCTACGGCCTGCGGACGGCTCCTACCGCCTGCGCATGAGTGCTACCGCCCTGTGCCCCGTCGCTACCGCCTGCGCATCTCCGCTACGGCTGCGCCTCCCGCAGGCTCTGTCCCCTGGACCGCTCGTCGCGGCTGGCCTTGCATCTGGCGTCTCGTCATGCTGGGGGGCCGCTGTCAGTCTCTCCGTCGTCCGTGTCCCCCTCCGCCTCGGCGCCGAGGCGGGGGCCCCGAAACGAAACGAGGCCGCCGCGCCGGATGACGCAGCGGCCTCGGGGTGCCCAGGACTGGACTTGAACCAGCACGCGATTGCTCGCACCACCCCCTCAAGATGGCGTGTCTACGGGGAAGTGGCCTTCCTGTTTAACTGAGGCCGATTGTTGCGTCGTCGTGACGGTTTGTGGGTGGATATGGGGGTGGCGCGGCTCGGATGATGTGATGTTCGGGAGTAGGGGGTGACGCAAGATGTCATCCCTGTGTCGTTCATTCCGGCTTCACCATGCCCCCCCCCGATTCATGTCTCTACGGTACGAGAGCGGCGGTCGCCGCATGAGTAAAAACCAGTTCTTCGACGACCTCAGGCAGAGCGTGATCGACAACGCCGTCCAGCAGGCCATGGACAAGCTTCAGTCGGTCCGGTGTGCTTTCCACGGTCAGCGGCCCAAGGTTACGCCGAAGGTCAATGGGGAAAAGGTCTCCCTCATGATCGACGGTTGCTGCCAGGACCTCATCGACAAGGCGAAAGCCAAGCTCGGCTAGAGAGCCTCGACAAGCGCGACGACGGCGCGCTTGAGAGCCTCGATGGTGCGACGGTCGGCGGCGACAGGCGCCCGGTCCGGCGCGCTGGCGGGGCGTGTCGTCACAGTGCGCTCCTTCTTCTGCCAGCGGTAGATCCGGTTGACCGGGATGCCGAGGCGGCGAGCTGCTTCCGAGGCGTTATCGAGTTCGTCGGCCAGTGCGAGGGCTCGCTCGCGGGCCTCGGGCGCGTAGCCCTTGCCCGGGACTGGCCCCGACAGCGGGGCGACGTCGTAGGTCGCCTCCGTAGACTCGTCGGCCATGCTCACGACGTCGAGCACGTCGAACAGCTCGTAGGGATCGGGCGGGGTGGGGGACTTGGCGACGTAGGCGCGCCAGAGCTTGAGGGCCTCGCGCTGGACGGCGGGCTCGTAGGGGCTGAGGATCTGGGTGATCTGGTTGAGGAGGAGGACGGGCGCCGGGCTTGGCGCGGTCTGGGTGGCGGTGGAGGGGGGCATGGGGGATAGATGCAGCGAGGGCCCGCCGTGCTGCACGGCGGGCCCTCAGGTGGGTGGGGAACGGGATTAGAGGCGTTCAACCATTGGGCTACGTCGTCAAACGATCCTGTGGGTCATTGGACAGGGCTGATATGCGTTGCAAGGGCGAGACAATCCAGTTACACGGCGGTTTGCCGCGTTTCGGGCGGTTCCGTACTCTTACGCGGAACGCGTCCGCGTTTCGGGCGCTGACAGGACTTCCCGCCTCCTGTATCCGCTCAAGTTCTGGTTACACCGCCTCGCGTATGTACTCGGTCGATGAGCGTGACGAGGTGGTCGCCCTCGACAACGTCCCGGCACCGGACGCCGGGGCGCCGGCCCCTCGCCTCGCTGCGGACGAGCACGAGGCCCGGGTCACCTACTTCGTCCGAGGCTTGGACGACGACGCGGTCACCATCACGTTCTCCGGCCTCTACGTGCTCACGTTCGGGCCCCCGAACGACGAGGCGTTCGACGCCCACCCGCTGGCGGGCCGGGGGCTCGGCCTATACGGGGCATTCGAGGTCCTCGCGTCGTCGTGGGTGCGCTCGTTGGAGCGGCAGAACCGGGTCCACCCGGCGCACCGTCCGGAGACTTTCGACCGGCTCCGCCACTTTGTGCTCACGTTCCACGACACGACGTTCGAGTGCGTGGCCACGTCCGCCTCGGCCACCCCGGCGGTGTAACCAGCCGCTGTAGGCCGACGACGGGCGTGAGTGTCCTCGGCTCGTCCAACCGTCGGCGTATCATCCCGCTCGTTCCTACCGCTGGTGCCGCCCGTCGCGGCTAAGCGGCCACTCGTTATGCGTCTTCCATCCGCCACAGCCACCTGAGCTATGGAATACAAACGCGCTCCCAGCGCAAGCCCCCCAGGCTCAGACCAAAGCCTGCTGCGCAAATTGAAGGAGCACGTGGTTCAGACCGAGGCTATGGTTGCATACGTGTTGCTTAGTGTGGTATTACTGTATCTCATCGACAATATCGACGTAGTATTGCCTGTATGGCTTGTCCCCAGCGCGCTACTTGTAGGCTTGAGAGCAGTTGTGCGGGTTACAAACCCTACTAGCGCCGTCCGCAATGCTCTGGTCTGGGCTGGCGTCTTCGGTGGCGTTCTTGGAGGGGCCGTCGGGGCTGCAACAGATGTTCTGGCAGGCGGCCTAACGGGTGGACAGGGTACTTTGATCGGAATAGGGGCTGGTTCCTCTGCCGGTGCAGCCCTGGGCAATTGGATCGAGAGCTGGGGCAAGAAGGACAAAATGGTTGAGAGGGGCGAGGCGTTTTCGCTCCTGTACTCGTTTCGGAAAAAGAATCCAAGACTTTCAAATCCGAAGCTAATCGACGATGTGCTGGATTATGACATTAAGTATTTTGACATAAATGACGATGGCAGGAAATGGTACGCATATGGTGATTTGATAGAATATGCCAAAATACGTCGATATGTCAAAAGACGTCGAGGCGCATAACTCGCCGCTGCAGGCCGACATGGGGCGTCTGCGCCCCTCAGCTTCGGGCGAGGCTCGGCGTATCCTGCGCTCTGAATCACCTCCCCGCCATCAGCCCCGTGCGGCTAAGCGGCCTTCTGTTATGCTGCTACACCATGTCAGCCGTCCCCAACTTTGAGTGGTACAGCAGCAAGAGCCGAGAGGCAAAGCTTGCACCACGATGTCCTATCGCTCACTGCGAGCTTTGCCCCCGATACTACGCCAGCGTGTGGCTCCTCGGGAATGCTCACCTCACGACTGAGATCACGCGCGAGGACCAGGAACGCTTAGACAAGAAGTGGGAGCCGTTCAAATCGACCATTGCGGAGGAGGACGCCTCAATGACCCGAGTTGGCGAGCGACGCAGACTCGGTTCCGTTTCCAACTTCTGCCCTGAGGTCAGCAAGCAGATGTTCGGCCTCTTTGCCGCGGGCCTCACCAAATACGCTGACGACATCGACCGCGATGCAGCACACGCCCGCTTGGAGAGACAGAAGGCAGATCGAGATGACCCAAGGTGGACTTGGTCCTATGTGACTCCGCGGCATTATACTGAATGTCGTGAGTATTCCATCTTCTCAGATGTCGCGGATGAAAAGCCAATCCCAGGCAAGGCGACTGGCAAGAGCCGAGGGAAGAGCCGACGTACCGGTCTAAGTCAGAAGGTTCGCTGGCACGTCCTTGCACGTGACTCCTTCACCTGTAAATACTGCGGCCGAAAGCCCCCCGACGTGGTGTTGGAGGTCGACCACGTCACTTCGGTTGCAGATGGTGGATCGAACGAGATGGATAACCTCATAACCGCTTGCTTCCAATGCAATCGGGGGAAGGGGCCGTCAAGTGCTCCCCGCTCGCCCCAGTAGTAGCATAACCCCCATAATCAGGTCTTTGTCGAGTAGGGCGTTTCTGGTGCGGTAGGGGCAGTCTCGCCCTGCGCCCCTCGGTGGCAGGGGCGCTCGTCATGGCTGCTGCGGGTGGAGCACCCACGTCACGACGCCCTGAACCTCGGCCTCGGCGGCCCGCCCCAGGAAGATGGCCTCCTCGTCGGGGTTGGCTGGAAGGAGCCACGCCTGCGCGGAGCCGTTGTGGCCGCGGACCATGTAGCGCTTGAGCGTCGGCTCGCCGTCGACGACGGCCACGACGACGTCGGCGTGCTTCGGCTGGCGGCGGGCATCGACCACGACGACGTCGCCGGGGAAGATGCCCGCCTCGATCATCGAGAGGCCGTCGACGCGGGCGAAGAAGGTGTCGCGGTGGACGGCGCCGACGAGCTCGTGAAGATCGACGACGCGGTCGACGTCGCCATCGGTGGCGACGGGGCGGCCTGCGGGGACGCCAGTCCGGAAGAGGGGAACGACGGCAGAGGCCGGGACGGCGTCGGCAGGGATGATGGTCAGCATGTGGCGGGAGGCACGAGGGGCGACAGTTACGGCCGTCCCCCGTGCCACCCGTTCTGTCACGGGGCGACGAAAGCCGCCTCGGCTTCGTCGTCGCACTCGCACCACTCGAGGTGACCACAGCGAGGGCAGGCCATCTCGTCGGTCGACAGTTCCGGCTTTGGGAGCGGCGTCTGGCCGTCGAGCCAGAGTTTCTCCTCCTCGACGGCCTCAAAGTCCGACATGCGGAATGTCCGGTAGGCCCGGTCCAACTCGACGCGGACGGTTGAGATGTTCGTCTGCTCCTTGCACACGACGCCCTTTCGGACCTCGTAGCCGCCCGTCGCCAGCAGCTCCCACCAGCACACGCGCTCCTTGGGCTCGAACGGTGCGCCCTCGTGCCGAGGCGGCTCGGGTTCAGCGTTGAGCAGAGACCGTCGGGTGAGGTCGTCAAGCTTCTGTGCCAGCCGCATGTCGGAGAAGTGGACCGAGAGCGACCCGGGGCCGGTGGGCTGGCCGTCGTCGACGCGCCAGAAGCCCTCGCCCTCGTAGCGCCTGAGGACGCCGCTCCACTCGTCTTCCGCTTCGCGCTCGACGAGGACCTCATCGCCCGCGTGGAAGCCGCCCGTGGGGTCAGCCTTGACCGTCGGCGGTGGCGTCGCGTGCTCCGGCAGCAACAGAACAGTCGGGGCAGCGAACGGCGTCGTCTTGGGCTGCATCGAAGACCCATCCGACACCGAAGCAGGTGGGGCAGGGGGAGGGTTCGGAGAAGCGTCGGCTTCGACCGAGACCATTGACGTGCTCATCCCAGCCGAGGGCACCGGGGTTGTAGTAGGCGTCGTCGGGCATAGGACAGAGAGGGTGAGGGGATGGGGGAGCGGCGCGGCCGTGGCGTTGAGCCGGTAGCGCTCGTCGACGACGTGGAGGGCTGGGCCGTCCGTGACCTGCACGACGACCTCGGCGCGGAGGCCGACCCAGTCGAGGACGCGGCGGGCGGCTCCGATCGTGGCCTCGTTGCGGTGGAGGTGACGCGGGAGCGTCGTCTGGTACCACCCCGGTTTTGCCTCGCGGCCGAGGAGGGCCGCGAGTCCCTTCGTCGTGAGTCCGCCCATGAGGATGGTCGGGAGGCCGCGGCGGGCCGCCAGCGCGAGGAGCCGGTAGCGGAGGACCGAGCTGAGCCGGTTCGAGACGCGGCCGAGCATGTTGGTCACGGTGTACGTGCCGTGCTGGCCCGCCAGGGACTCCGTCGTGAGCGCCTGGCTGAGCCGGTCCGGGAGGTCGCCCGTCAGCTCGTCCATCGCCTCGTTGAGCTGGACGTGGGCCCAGGTCTCGAAGGCGGCGTGAGGGGCGCAGCGGAGGCCGCCGAGCCAGTCGGGGCCATCGGTCCAGTCGGCCAGCGGGAGCGAGTCGAGGACGGCGATGAAGGCTAGGAGGTCGGAAACGTCGACGCCCAGCGTCGGGGGCCGGGCGTCGGGGAGGGCGAGGTAGGGGCCAGCGTCGAGCTGGAGGATCTGGAGTTTGGGCATCAGCGGAGGGAGTTGAGGAGGTCGACGGCGTCGCCCCCGTTCATGTCGTCGTCGGGGCCGTGCGTGTCGAGGTGGAACTGGAGTGCCTCCAGCGTGCCGAGGACGGCCTGCATGGCGCGGTACTCGGCTGCGCAGGCGTCGTAGACCTTCTGCTTCTTGGCGTCCGGAGTGTTCGCGACCTTGTTGGCGTAGACGCCTTTGCGGAGGGCCAGCTCGCGCTTGACGCACGCGACCTGGGCGTCGAGGGGGATCGTCTGGGCATCAGGCATTGGTGATGGGCTGGATGGTGATGGAGCCGTCCCCGAGCGTCCAGAGCTTGACGGCGTCGACGTGCCAGACGGCCTTGTCTTCGGCGCACAGCGCGTCGAGGAGGGCCTTGACCATGTTGTCGACGTCGGGCTTCTGGTCGTGGGGCTGGCCCTCGGTGAGCGCGTCCACGCCCGTCCTCCGGCTCTTGGGGATGGGGAGCCGGAAGACGACGTGGAACGCGAGGGGGAGGGCGAGGTCCGCAGGCCACTGGGCCCGGACGGCGTCGCAGAAGGCGCGGTAGCGGAGGACCGCCGGTCGCTTGGCCCAGCGGTCCCTCTGCGTCTGCCGCGGCTTGCCCACGGGGCAGACGGTGAGGCAGACCGTCGGAGAAGTCTCTGGGTCGCCCTCAGTCGATTTGGAGACGGAGGGGGTGGTCTGGGGCGGGTCGGAGGCCCGGCGTGATCCTGAGCCCCTCCAGCGGGCGATGAGGGCCTGGCCCTCAGGCGAGTGGAGCGGGACCGCCTTACTCATCCCACCACTTTGGGATCAGTCCGCGCTTGGCCATCGCGAGGAGCGTGCCGTAGACACCCTGGATGTAGGCCCGGTCGACCTCAGTGCGGACGGCGCGTTCGAAGTCGAGGGAGGGTCCGGAGGGATCGCGACGCTTAGGCATCGTCGCCAGCGACCTTCGGCGCGGTCTCGCGGTTGCCCCGGGCGTCGGGGTGGTAGTGCCGGTCGATAGCCGACACGACGTCGACGAGCGAGGCCACGCCGAGCACGAGGCCGCCGCCAGCGGAGTGCAGCGGGACGTCGTCGCCCGAGAGCCATTGGGCCTCGAAGCGCAGCGGCCCATGAGGGTCGTGGACCTCGTGGATGGTGGCGATCTCCTCGGTCGTCGGGCCGTACTCGTCGGTCGTGTCGTGGAAGACGCGCCAGTCGGTGATCGTGCAGCGGTCGCCGGGACGGGTCTGCTCAAAGCGAAGGGAGAGGTTCTTCATGTCGTGGGTTTGGTGAGGTGGGTCTTGAGGAGCCGCGCGGACCGAGCGTGCACCCGCGCGGCGAGGTGGGCCTCCGTCGAGAGCACCGGGTCCATCCGGTGCCACGCGAGCGACCGCCAGCGGTCGGCGTCGCTCTCGGCCTCGGCCGCTAGCGCGAGCACGCGGGCGTCGTAGGCCCGCCCGTCGTGCGCGCAGACGAGCATCAGCGGCCGGTAGCAAGCCCGAGGGCCGGGAGGTCGTAGACGAGACCCGGGAGCCCGGCCGCGACGAGGGCCGTCCCGCGTTCGTAGACGAGCTTGGCGACGGCGAACTGGTCGGTTACGCGCCGGTGCTCGCGCTCGAGGTCACGGACCTTCTTCTCCGCCAGCGCCAGCGCGTGCTGCGCGTCGCCGTAGGCCGGATCCGTCTGCTTCTGCTCCTCGACGTAGGCGCGCCGCTTGGTCTCGTTCGTGAGGTCGTCGTTGTACGCCGCCTGCTCCTTGTAGTGGATCTCCAGGTCGGCTACGGCCTGCCGTGTGTCGTCGAGGTCGACGCGGGCGTTGTCGAGCGCGATCGTCGCGCGGGCGATGCCGACGGGGAAGTCTTCGAGCCGGAGGTAGCCGTCGGGGGTTTCGGTGTGAGTGATCTGCATGGGAGATAGAGAGGGTGGTCCGACTCGGCGCCGAGGCGGACCGGTGAGAGATCAGGCGTCGGCGGTCTCGGCAGCCGTGTCCTCGTCGAGCGCGAACGACGGCGTGCCCGTCGCCTGCCCGTCGCCGGACGGCGCCGCAGCAGCGTCGTCGAATAGCTCGGACTGCGCCCGCTTGCCCTTGACGTAGGCCAGCGCCTCGTCGCGGAGCGTCTGGAGCAGCGTCGGCGCGTCGTACTCGGAGAGGTCGAGGAACGAGGCCAGGGGCGTGTTCACGAGCGCCCGGCTCTTGAAGTCGGGCAGCTTCACGAGCGCCGTGATGATGCAGCCGTCGACGGGGTCGGCGCCGCCGCGCTTGACGTCCTTGAAGGCCACCTGGCGGACGGTCACCGCATCGACGTCGACCGTCATGCAGAGGGCGTTCCGAACGGTCGGCGCGAGCGCCTCGAAGGCGTGCCGGAACTCGGGGCGGGGTGCGTCCTGGGACTCCAGCGTGACGGTGTCCATCGCCTCGCCGCCGAGGCGCTGGTAGGTGATGGTGACGACGCCCTTGTCAGGGTCGTACTTGGCTTTCTCGATGGTCATGGGACCGAGGGGAGAGAGGGAGGAGCCGCCGGGGAGAGAGCCCGAGGAGCGCGCGACGGCCCGCGCTCCTCGGGGGATGGTGCGCCGCTCAGCGACGGCCGTCGAGCGTCCGACGGACGTCGTCGTCGGTCGGCCGCCAGCGGCTGGTCGAGCGGACAAGCGAGTAGGCGAGGACGGCAACGCCGAGGAGGACGAGCAGGATGAGGGCGAACATGGAGGCAGACGAGGGGGGCGGTCAGCGCGAGGCGTAGGGCTCCCAGACAGAGGGGAACCGACGGTCGAGCCGCCGGACGAGGACGTACGGGGCCTGCCCGTTGGCGACGTGCCAGAGGTGGCGCTCGGGCGCGGACCTGTCCGCGTCGTCGAGGTCGTAGGGCACGATCATGCTCGGCTGCTCCGGGCGGAGCTGGACGGCGCGTGCCTCGGGCGAGGCCAGCGTCTCCAGGTTCTTCCGCCCGCGCGTCGAGAACACGCCGGGGTCCCAGCGGGAGGCCAGGTAGAGCACGTCGTCCATCCGGCCCATGAGATCTGAGCCGCGGAGCCGGTAGATCGTGTCGACGGCCCCGTGCGCCAGGAGCGCGGCGTCACGGCGGAGACGGCGGTCGTGGTCACGGAGCGTCCGCCCGGTCGCCGTCTCGAAGGCTACGCGGCGCGGGCTCTCGCCCTCCTCCTCGTCCGAGGGAGGCACCTCGACGACCATGTCGATCGTGAAGAGGGCCGGACCGTAGGGGGCCGTCGCCGGGATCTCGACCTCGACCTCGGAGCGGAGCCGGGCGTCCTCACGGAGGTACTTCACCAGGTGCCACGCGAGCTCGTCCTGGACGGCGCCGGGGTACGGCGCCTCGTAGTGGGGGCCGGTGATGAGGGCGCTCGCCCAGTCGGTGCGCGTCGTCTCAGATGGGATCGTGGGGGCCATGGGCGTCGTGGAGGAGGTGAGCGAGGCGGACGAGCGTCGAGCGGTCGACGGGGCACGCCTCGTAGAGCGCGGCGAGAAGACCGAGGCGGCGGCCGACGTCCTCGCGGAGCGTGTAGGCGCGCTCGTTGTCGGCCCACGTCTCGGCGTTCGCCTCGGCGGCCATCAGGGCCTCGACGTCACGGGCCAGGAGCAAGGCCGTCACGAGCTGGGCATAGAGCCCGGCCAGCTCGGCCGTCGGGCTCCGCCCATGGCTGTCGGGCGTAGGGTTCTCGGCGAGCGCGAGCGCCTCGTAGAGCGCGGCGGCCTCGGCCGGGTCGGTGACGGACGCGGCCATGCGGGCCTCGTCGTCGGGAGTGAATGGGGGCATCAGAACGGAGGGTCTTCGGGGAGGGGGGGGGACGGCGGCGGGGGCGTCGTCGTGGAAAGCGCGGCTGGCGGTGCCTGCGTGGCCTGGTAGGGCCGGAACCGGAGGGTGAGCGGCTCGCCCTCGAAGACGAGCTCGCCCAGGTCGTCGCGGCTCGCCGGGTTCAGCGTCTGCGTCCGCCGCCGCTTCAGGAGCCGCAGCGTCCGCCGCGAGGCGTGGCGCGGGCCGCCGAAGCCGACGACGAACGAGACGGCCTGGACCGCCTTCGTCAGCCCCTTGACGTCGGAGAGCGCGGGGACGCCGCCGTCGGCCACGTTCCGCTGCCCGGCCTTCGAGATGTGCTGGACGACGATCATCCCGACCTGGCACCGGTCGGCCAGGCCCATCAGGTCCTCCCACACCTTCTCCGTCGCCCGCGTCTCGGAGTACGAGCGCATGCCGGGCGGCGGGGCTGGGGGCAGGAGGCTCTCGGGCGTGTCGACGACGACGAGGTCGGCCTCGGTCGCGCGGATCGCAGCCTCGAGCTTCGAGAAGGCGAGCGGCGCGTCGGCCACCGAGAACAGCGAGAGCTTCGCGACCGGGGCGAGGAGCCGCTCGCGGGGCCAGCGGCGGGCGGCGTCGACCACCTCGTCGTAGGTCCGGCCCAGTGTGTCGGCGCCGACGCGGAGGCCGTGGCCGATCTGGAGCGCCCGCCCGATGAGGTCCCGCTTCGGCATCTCGAGCGAGGCGTCGAGGGCGCGGACGGGCGGGTGCCCGCCGGTCCCGTTCATGGCGTGGAACAGGACGTTGGCAACGAGCGACGACTTGCCGACGCCGGTGTCGCCGACGAGCATGAGGACCTCGCCGCGCTCGAGCGTGAACGGGACGGGCTCGCCGCCGATGCCGGTGCCCCAGAAGCGGTCGAAGTCGAGGACGACGCGCGCCTCGGCCTCGCTGGCGTCCGTGTACCAGTCGAGCCCGGCGGCCATGGTCACGACGCCCGCATCGGCCGCGCGCGCCTCACGCCGTCGCTGGCGGTCGGCCTCGCGGACCGAGGCCCTGACCTCGGCCGGGATCTCGGGGAGCACCGGGTCTGGCTCCGCCAGTGGATCACTGTCGGGGTCCATGGTGACGGCGTCGACGCAGTCATAGAGCGACGGCGGCGGCCCCTCGACCTGACCCTGGAGGTAGCGGGTGTAGTCGCGGACGAAGAGCCGCGTGGCGTCGGACTGATCGGTGGCAGAGAGCCCCCGCAGGGCGCCGTCAGCCTCGTGCTCGAACGCCGCGATCAGCTCGGGGTCGGCCCCGTCGAAGAACCGCTCGCGGTCGCTGCGAACGGGTCGAGGACCCGGGGCGCCGCTGGCGGAGAAGACGGGCTCGCCGGTGGCTTGGCCGTCTCCGGAGAACGGAACGACCCCGGCCGGACGATCCGCCGGTGGGAGCGTGTCGGATCGGTCGGGGGCGGCGGGGTGTTGCTGAGGCGGACGGTCCATGACTGCTCGGCGCCGGGGGTATGGGCCGGGTCGCCCGGCCTGACGGGGGTGATGGTGAGGCCCGTGTCGGCCGCGAGCCCCCACTCGCGGACCTCGCGGAAGCGGCGCTCGAGGTTCGAGGCCGAGTAGGAGGCGTAGCCGTGGGCGAGCAGCCAGGCCTTGCCCTTCGTGTGGAGGGTGGAGTTGCGGACGACGCACTCGACGCCGCGCTCTCGTGCCTCCTCGGCGCAGGCGCGGAGCCAGGCGAGCACGCCCCCGCGGGCGGTCAGTCGGGGCATGGCTACGCGGGGTCGAGGTGCTGCCGCGCGTCTTGCGGCAGCTCGTGCGTGACGGCGTCGGCGAGCGCGAAGGCGTCGACGTGAGGGGCGACGAGGCGCTGGCCGTCGACGAGGAACGACTCGTGGGCCTTGTGGTGGAGCGCCATCTTGACAGCGGCCAGCGCCGTGAAGACGATCTCGGAGTCGGTCGCAAACGGCGAAACGAGCCACTTACGGCCCCGCTGGTTTTCCAACTCGCCGGTGTGGATGTCGACGGCGGGGAACGTGACCTGGAGCCAGCACTGGTCGGCGGACTCAGGGAGGCCACTGACGACATTGGCGCGGAACAGCCATCGGTGGCCGTGATGGTCGGTGAAGCGGACGCGCTCGAGGACGTCCATGAGGTGGTTGAGACGAGAGCTTTTCGGCATGGTCGGTGGGGACAGAGAAGCCCGGCCCCGCCGCGTGGGCAGGACCGGGCTCCGGTGGTGGGCTAGAAGGGGAGGTCGTCGTCGGGCTCGAACGAGTAGTCACTGCCGCTGGCGGCGCCTGTGGCCTGCCCGAACGGGTCGGCCGTCCGAGCGGGCGCAGCGGCCGGATGCGCCGTCGCGGCACCGTCGCCGCCCGCGTTGCCCGCCTCGGGCGGCGCGCTCCCGTTCGGCCGCTTCCAGTCCTTGACCCAGCCGCCGTCGGCCTGGTCGACGAACAGGTCGTAGAGCCGACGGGCCGCCGCGTCGAACGTCTCCCCGGCCTGGTGCGACCCGGCGACGACGGGCCGACGGAACGTCCGCCGCCGCATCCGCTTCTTGTCGGGGTCGTAGCGGAAGTCGTACTGGAGCACGAGGACCTCGCGGCCGACGGCACGGTCGAGCTCGGCCTGCGGGACGCTCACGACGTCCATCTCGTTGCCCTGGTAGCTCACGATCGACTCGGTGAGCGAGAGCGGGATGCCGAGGTCGTCGAAGAGGTCGCGGATCGGGAAGGCGCCCTTGAAGCCGTAGAGCTCGCGGCGGCCGTCGGGGAGGTCCTGCCACTGCATGGAGCCGCCGAGGTAGAGGTCGTCCTCGTTGTCCCAGGACTCGGGCGTCTCGAAGACGAGGCGGACGCCGAACTCGTCGGGGTTCCAGCTCTCGAGGTAGGGCTGACCGCTGAGGAGCTCGACGCGCGTGATCGTCTTCCTGTTGACGACGGCGCCGGGGAACTTGGCGAAGGTGTCGGACCCCGTTGAGGGGGTCCCGGTGGTCTGCAAAGGCATGGTGAGGAGGGATAGGTGCGCCTGTGGGCGGCGCGGTGGATGGATGGTGGGGGCGGTGTCAGTCCGCGTTCTCGGAGTCGAGGAGCACGGCGGCCTCGTCGGTCGCCAGCGTGTCGTAGGTGACCTCGCCGACGGTCTCGGCGCTCTCGGGCCGGGCGAAGTCGCCGCCGTCGAGCCACACGGCCAGCCGCCGACCGAGGTCGCCGCCGACGTCCGTCAGCGTGTCGCCCACGTCGAGGCCGGTGATCCGGCTCTTGTGGACGTAGAGCTGGTGCCCGTCGTCGAGCGTGCCGTAGGCGTCGAACTCGTACTCGAACCCATCGCGCTGGACGGGCTTCGTACCCACCTTCCGGATCACGGTCTTGCCGCGCCGGTCCTTCCCGCGCTGGTAGTCTGTCTTCGAGCGGAGCGTGACGATGAGGTGGAAGGGCGCCTTGTTGAACGCGTCGAGGAGCACGGCGTGGCGCTGCCCGGCCGGGCCCCAGGCCCGGTGGCTGTCACCGCCGAAGCTCTGCGCCAGCTCGTCGACGATGGCGAGGACGCCGCCCTCGCCGGTCCACTCGTGCGTGGCCGAGTCGACGACGACGGCCGCGCAGCCGATGGTGTGGGCCGCCTGGAGCGCCTCGACGTAGCGTTCGGGGGTGTAGGGCGCCGTGAGGGAGAGGACGCCGAAGGGGCCGATCCCGTCGGCGCCCGCGTAGAGCGCGGACGACTCGTTCTCGGTGTCGATGACGCCGATTCGGCCGCGGTCGCCGACGAGGCCGCGTGCGATCTGGAGCGCGCTGAAGGTCTTGCCGCTTCCGGAGGGGCCGGTGAGGCAGAGCCTCAGCTTGCGGGCCTCGCGGGCGGCGGGCTTGAACTGCATGATGATCAGGAGGTGAGGGTGGAGGGGGAGGTGGCGCGGTCGAGCGCGTCGAGGTCGGCGCCGCGGACGTCGGGGCACGGCACCGTCTTCACGAGCTGGGGGCCGGGTCGCCCGAGGTAGACCGCCGCCAACTCGGCGGCAGCCCGGCGGGCCACGGGGTCGAGCCCCGCGACGAACCCGACCTCGCGCCAGCGGTGCTCGGCGGAGTCGAAGAGCTCGACGGAGATGCCGTTGCGCATGGGGGCTCACGCGGGGTTGAAGAGGGTGTCGAGGAGCTGCTGGGCCGCGGCCACGTCGCCGCTCCGCTCCAGCGCGACCGACTCGCGGTAGGCCTTGCGGACCTCGCGACGGACCTTCTTCAGGCTCGTGGCGAGCTTGGCGGAGCGCGGGCGGCCGGTGTTGGCCTCGCGGCGGAGCGCGACGACGGCGTCCGTCGCCAGCGCGATCTCGCCCTTGGGCTCAGCCTGGTTGACGCGGCGTTTGTTGGCCGCGGGTGACGGACGCTTCGCGTTGTCGAAGGCGCGGTAGGAGTCCTTGTCGCCGGAGCGGAGGAGACGTCGGAGCGTCGAGATCATGGTGCTCATGGGAGCGATGGGGTGGGGAGATGGTGGGGGCGATTCTTTGAGTAGGCGGCGCTGTTGAGGACGTTCTCGCGGCGCGTGGCCCAGCGGAGATTCGAGGCGTGGTTGTGGAGCGGGTCGCGGTCCTTGTGGTCGACCTCGTTGCGGAAGAGCGTGCGGCCGGGCACGAAGGCCTCGGCGACGAGGACGTGGACGAGCCGCTTGGTCACCTGGCCGTTCCGTGAGAGGTTGACGGCCCGGTAGCCCATCTTGCCGACGCGGTGCTGGCGGAGGACGCGGCCGGAGAGCCGCTTGCGGGTGCCTCCGCCTCGGGCGACGGTCCGGTCGAGCGAGCGCACCCGTCCCCGGTCGGAGACCTCGTAGAGGCCCTCGTAGCCGGAGACGGGGCGCCAGCGCTCCATCACTCGCCAAGGTCCGGGACGGACACCTCGCGCGTGGCGAGGTAGGTCGAGGCCCAGCGACCCGCGGCTCGAAGGAACCGGAGGGCCCGCTCCATCGGCACGCCCTGACCGTTCACCTCCATCTTGCCGACGAGCGTCTCGAGGCCATCGCTCGCGTCGTTCAGGACCCGCTCGAAGGCGAGCTCCATCGCGTCGGGGTCCTCGACCGCCAGCCGGTCGAGCCCTTTCTTGTCGCTCATGAGGGTCAACAGCCGAGAGATCATGGCTTCTCGGGCGTCCTCGTCGGTGGGATCGACGTCGGTGAAGAGCCGGTAGGCCGCCGTCTTCCGTCCGATGGCGTCTGCCGTCATCATGAGGGTGCAGGCGACGAACTCGTCAGCCCCGCTCGGGGGGACGCCCTGGTCGATGAGGTCGAAGGCGAGCTGGATCGCCTGTACGTTTGGTCCGCGCATGGCTAGTTGAGCAAGAGGGCTGGGTTCGTAAGCAGCGCCACGAGGTCCTCGTTGCGTGCCACGTCGGCCTGCGTCAGCTTCTCGCCCGCGTGCCACGTGCACCACGTTGCCGCGTTGTAGAGCCCGAACAGCGTCGGCTCCTCGTCCGCCAGGAAGCGGCTCAGGAACTGGCCTGTGAACGCGTCCGGCAGCTTCCGCACCGCCGGGTGCGCCGCGAACGCCCGCAGCTCGTGCATCCCGACCTGCCGCTCGCGCATCGCGCGCAGCCGGTCCGTGAACGCGTCGAACCGCGTGTGCAGGTTGCGCAGCTCGTAGCCCGCCCGGTCCAGCTCGGCCTCCCAGTCCTCGCGGCCGCCGTTGTCGGAGACCTTGTGGGCGAAGGTGAACGAGAAGAGCTGGTCCTTGAGCAGCGCCCCGTTGAGGCAGACGAGCCGCTCGACGTAGGCCTCGACACGCGCGCGCGCCGAGCCGTCGTACGTGTTGACCGCGCGGAGCCCGAGGCGGACGTAGTCGCCGTTCGGGTCGAGCCCGTCGCCGTTCACGAACTCGTGGCGGCCCCGCTCGATCTGGCGGAGGTCGCCCACGCGGTTGACGAAGCCCGGCGAGGCCAGGTAGTACTCGTAGCGCGTCCCGTCGAACGTCTCGCGCGTCGGGACGAAGTCGTGGCCCGTCCGCATGGCCACGGCCTCGGCCATCGCCTTGATCTCGCCGTTCTCGACGAGGAGGTACTGGGGCGAGAGCAGGCGGCTCTTCGACGAGGCCAGGTGCCAGGCGCCGTCGGCGTCCTCGATCTCGACGCCGTAGTGGACCTGCTGGTCGCCGAGCTGGGCCTGCGTCTTGCGGATCGGAGCGTCGGGCCAGATGCCCTTGTTGGCGACGCGGTTGAGCACCTCGAAGGCGCCGTCCTCGGGCGTGAGGATGCGGCCGAGACGGTGGGCCGCCTCGAGCACGACGTCGGCGCCATCGCCCTGGTGGACGGTCGGAGCGGGGTAATCCGGGCTCGTGCCGGAGGTGACGAGCGCGCGGCGCTCGGAGGTGGGGCGGGTGAGGTCGGGGATCTCCATGGAGGAAAAGGGTTGGGGGTGGATCGCCCGTCAGACGTTGGGGGCGAAAGAATAGGACGGCTCCCTGTGACAGGTGCGCGTCAGAGGAAAACGTGTGGACAACTCGGCGGCGGGCGCCGCTGAGCCCTCAGGCGGCCAGGGGCCACGCCTCCTCGACGGAGGCGAAGCTGTCCATGCAGTCGACGGCCTCATCGGCCGAGTGGTCGTGGAAGGGCCGGTCGCAGACGGGGCACGTCGACCAGCCCAGCGTCAGGGCCCGCCGCTCGTGATAGCGTCCGGCCTCGGCGTCGAGCACGTCGGCCACGCCGTCGGTGGTGTCGATGGGCATGGGTCGTGGGTGCCTTCGTAGGCGGTGAGGGGGACCTGCGGGCGCGGACCGGCCAGCACGACGTCGGCCTCTTCTTGGGGCTCGTCGTCGTCGGGCTCCGGTGCGTCGGGCCACGTGCCCGTCTCGCGGTACTCGGCCTCGGCCTCGCGCCGCCAGCGCGCCCGCGCCCGGTCCTCACGGATCAGGTCGGCCACGTCGTCGGCGTCGAAGCGGCGGCCGTACGCGAAGTAGCTCCGCGTGCCGTCCTCGCAGTCGTAGAAGGGCATGGAAAGGGGGAGAGTGAAGGAGCGCCCGCTGGCGC
>CAYPVZ010000012.1:0-20661 GCA_964414235.1 uncultured Rhodothermales bacterium
TCCTGATGGAGGCCGAGCGACCGGACCGGCAGCGCGTGTGGACGGACGGAATCGCGGCGGCGCTCGTCGGGCTGGCGCTCCTGGCGGACCTCTTCGCCTTCGGCTCCATCGCCAGCCGGCTGGCAGGCGGGCTCACGCCGAACCGGCTCGCGGTCGTCGGGATGAACCTGCTCGTGGCCGTCCACTTCGCCGGCCTCGTCGGTCCGCTCGCGCGCCGCGCCCTCGGCGCCGGCCCGGGCCCCGAGGACGCCTGGACCGCCCGCTTCCTGACGGTCTACGCGCTCTGGAGCCTGAGCGTCGTCCTCGTCTTCCCGATCCTCTTCTAACCCCGGCGGCTCGCGACGACGGGACGCCCACAGCTTTTTGCTTTGTGATGCAAAGAATATCCATCCCTCACGGTCTCCACGTCGCCTGCGTCATGGACGGCAACGGCCGCTGGGCCGAGCGGCGCGGCCTCGGACGCGCGGCCGGCCACCGCGCCGGTGCCGAGGCTCTCCGCCGCGTCGTCGAGGCCGCGCCCGCGCTCGGCGTCGGCACGCTGACGGTCTACGCGTTCTCGGCCGACAACTGGAAGCGCCCGCCCGCCGAGGTCGCCGCGTTGATGACGCTGCTCGGCGCGTACCTGCGAACCGAGACGGCGCGTCTGAAGCGGGCTGGCGTTCGGCTCCAGCTCATCGGCCGGCGCGACCGGCTGCCGGTGGCACTGCGAAATGCCGCCGCGCGCGCCGAGTGGGAGACGAGGGGAGGGGAGAGGCTGCTCCTCCGCGTCGCCGTCGATTACTCCGCGCAGTGGTCGATCCGCGAGGCCGCCGCCCGGCTGGCCACGACCGCCAGCGCGGCGGAGCCCTCGTTCGAAGCCGCGCTCGCGAGCGTGCTCCACCCCGACGGCGCGCCCGCGCGGCCCGTCGACCTCCTCGTCCGCACCGGCGGCGAGCGGCGGCTGAGCGACTTCCTCCTCTGGGAGAGCGCCTACGCCGAGCTCCTCTTCCTCGACATCGCGTGGCCCGACGTGGACGGCACCACGCTCGACGACGCTCTCGCCGATTTCCACAGCCGCCAGCGCCGCTTTGGCGGACTGGCGAGCACCGTCCCCCAGGGCGTCGCCGCCTGACCTCATGCTTGTGTTCGGCCTTCTCGTCCTCCTCGTTCTCTGCTCGGTCGCCACGACGGCCGTTCTCGTCCTCCGCGCGCTCCTCCGCTGGGCGACCGGGCGAGGCCCCCGCCCGCCCTCTTTCCCCTACCCCGCCATGATCAAGCGTCTCTTCGCCATCGCCTTCATCTTCGGCTGCTGCTCGCTTGCCTGGATGATCCTCGGCGGCACCGTCGTCCACCGCACCGAGGTCTCGGCCGACACGCTCGACGGCGACGTCAGCCAGCAGTGGGGGGCGCCGCAGGTCCAGCGCGCCCCGACCGTCTCGCGACTCGCCACCGAGACGACGGTCGTCACGGTCGACGAGCCGACGGGCAATCCGGACGGCTCGCTTCAGACGGTCGAGAAGACCGTCACCGGGACCACGCGGACGGCCGTTCCGCTCGCCGCCAGCGACCTCAAGGCCGACCTTCACCTGGCTCACCGCAAGAAAGGCCTGATGTGGTACGCCACCTACGGCGCCGCCTTCGACGGCCGCTACCGGATCGAGAACGACGGCGAGACCGGCCGCTTCGAGTTTGCCTTCCCGCTCCCGGCCGGCTCGTCCGTCTTCTCCGATCTCACCGTCGAGGTGGACGGCCAGCCGGTCGACGTGGACGCCGAGGGCGGCGAGCTCCGTCACGTCGTCGAACTGGCGGAGGGCGAGGCCGCGTGGGTCCGCGTGCGCTACGGCTCCCAGGGCGTCTCGACGTGGCGCTACGACCTCACCAGCATCGGCCGCCAGCGTGCCGAGTTCGAGAGCGGAGGGTCGACGACGGACGCCGTCCACACCAGCCGCGACGTCAAGCTGGTCGTGACCACGGACTTCGCCGACATCGACTTCCCTGAGGGCACGCTCTCGCCGACGCAGAAGGAGCGGACCGACGACGGCTGGCGACTCACCTGGGACCACGGCACCCTCGTTGCCTCGGCCGACTTCGGCGTGGCGATGCCGCAGAAGCTGAACCCGGGGCCGTGGGTGAGCCGCGTCACCTTCTTCGCGCCCGTCTCGCTCTTCCTGTTCTTCTTCGCCGTCTTCGTCCTCTCGATCCTGCGCGGCGTCCGGCTCCACCCGATGCACTACTTCTTCCTCGGGGCCGCCTGCTTCGCGTTCCACCTGCTGGTGGCCTATCTCGTCGACATCGTCTCCGTCTCGACGGCGATGGGGATCGCGTCGGCGGTGAGCGTCGGGCTCGTGGTGTCGTACGTCCGGCTCGTGGCCGGGCTTCGGTTCGCCGTCGTCGAGGTCGGCGGCGCGCAGATCGTCTACCTCGTGGCCTTCGCAGCGACGTTCTTCCTGGAGGGCGTCACCGGACTGGCGGTTACGCTGCTCTCGGTCGCGACGCTGTTCGTGGTGATGCAGGCGACGGGCCGGCTGGACTGGGAGGCCGTGCTCGCCAAGCCGGAGACGGCCGGCCCCGGCGGCAGCGCGCGCCGCGACCGCCCGGCCGTCGCGTGAACATTCGCCCCTGATTTCCTCCATCCCCGCCGCCAGTCGAGCGCTAGCGGCGGGGAAACCCGCAGAAGGTCGGGGGCGCGAACGGCATTTCCGCTTCAGAAAAGGCTATCCACACGGTGGATGACGGTGTGGATAACCGGGTCCGCTCTCCACGCCCCTGTGGACGCGCGCACCCATGCCCCGCCGAGCCGCGGCGTCAACCCCGGTCCGCCCACGAGTTCTCTGACCGCTTGTCCACATCGACCATCGTCGGACAACCTGTGGGCTAGGCCCGAGGTCTCCCTGTGGACGACTGTGGAGAAGTGGACGATTGGTCCGAGATCGGCCCGCACGCTCCCGTCCGTGACCGGCGCAGCGCGATCTTTCGTGCACGACGATGTGGATGACAGGGCCTCTTGTCCACGCTCATCCACGAGGCCGGCCCGGCTCCCGGTTGTCCACGCTGTCCACGAGCCTACTACTACCTCTGCCTTTCTTTCTTTTATCTAAGAGAAGAGAAGAGGGCTGTGGACGGAGCGCCGAGGGCGGCCCGGACTGGTCTAGACCGATTGATATGCGGTGGTATACCACGGAGTGACAGGCTGTCAGACGGAACGCCGAGGGGGAGCACCCGCGTAGATTCCGGCCTCTGCCCCCCCGTCCATGACCCAGCGCATCCTCGTCGTCCTCGACCCCGACTCCGACACGCCCGTCGCCACGGAGACGGCCATCGACATCGCCCGTCGCTATGGGGGCGAGGTGACGGGGCTCGCGTTTGTCGACAAGGACTCGATCGAGAGCGAGTCGATCGGCGGCGGCATCGGATCCATGTACTTCGCCGAGCGCCTTCGCGACCAGCTGGCAGACGAGACGCGCGAGCGGGCGCAGGAGCTGATCGGCCAGTTCACAGCGAAGGTCGAGGCCGCGGGCGTCCGCCACTCGGGTGACCGTGTGGGCGAGGGCATCGTGCGGAGCCTGCTCGACGAGATGCGGACGCACGATCTCGTCGTCACCGGCCGCGAGAGTCACTTCTACTACCACGACCCCGAGCGTCGGACGGACACGCTCGGCAAGGTGCTCCGCGAGTGCGCGGCGGCCATGCTCATCGTGGGGCCGGAGCCGCCGGACGTGAAGCGCGTGGCCGTGGCCTACGACGGCAGCGCGCCAGCGGCTCGGGCGATGCAGAAGTTTGCCCACCTCGCCCCGTTCGGGACCGACGTCGACGTTGAGGTGGTCCACGTCCGCGGCGGCTCTGAGAGCGACCGGCTCGCCAGCGACCGGCTCGTCGCCGACGCGGCGACCTACCTGCGAGCGCACGGATTCGAGCGGGTCCAGGGCACGAGCGTCGAGGATGGCTCGCCGTCGGACCGGATCGTCGACCTCGCCCAGGGTGACCGGGCGGACCTCGTCGTCTCCGGCGCGTTCGCCAAGTCCGGCTTCCGGAAGATGCTCTTCGGGTCGAGCGCGACGAAGCTGCTGGACAAGGCGAAGGTCCCGCTCTTCCTGTACCACTAGCCAGGCGCTGGCGGTGTCAGAGCACCGGCGCCAGCAGCTGGGTCGCGTTGGCAGCGAAGCGGAAGGCGAACGACTTGTCCTCCAGGTCCTGCTGTGAGATCGGCGTCGCGCGGGCGAAGTCGGCCTCCAGCATCGACGCCACGTCGTCGCACGTGTCCGCGTCGCGCGTGACGACGGTCGCCTCGAAGTTGAGGCGGAACGAGCGGTTGTCGAAGTTGGCCGTGCCCACGCAGGCGAAGTCGCGGTCCACGAGGGCAACCTTCTGGTGCATGAAGCCGGGCTCGTAGAGGAAGACCTTGACGCCGGCGCGTTCCACCTCGGGCAGGTAGGCATAGGGCACGTACGTGAACAGCCGGCTGTCGCTCTCGCGCGGCATGATCACGCGGACGTCGACGCCGCGGAGTGCCGCCAGCTGGAGCGCGCCGAGCACGCGTCCGTCGGGGATGAAGTAGGGCGTGGCGATCCAGACGCGCTCCTCGGCGCTCTCGATGGCGTGCGTGTAGAGCAGCCCGCACGTCTCCAGCTCGTCGGCCGGGCCCGAGGCCAGGACGAGGGCCGTCCGGTCCGCCTCGGCGGCCGTGGGGGCCCACTCCAGGCCGTCGAGCTCCTCGCGGGTGCCGTAGAACCAGTCGCGCGCGAACGAGAGCTGGAGACCCTGAACGACCGGCCCCTCGACCCGGAGGTGCGTGTCGCGCCAGTGCGGGAAGGCTTTCGTGTTGCCCAGGTACTCGTCGCCCACGTTGAGCCCGCCCACGAACCCGACGCGACCGTCGACGACGGTGATCTTGCGGTGGTTGCGGAAGTTGAGCCGGAGCTTTTTGAGCCAGTTGCGCGGCCCGGTGAAGGGGCAGATGCAGACGCCCGCCGCTTCGAGCTCACGCTTGTAGCGGCGTGGCAGCTTCCAACTGCCCACGCTGTCGTAGAGGAACCGGACCTCCACGCCGCGCCGGGCCGCGTCGATCAGGTACTGCTTGTAGCGCTGGCCGATGTCGTCGTCGTGGACGATGTAGAACTGCGTGAGCACGTAGCGCTCGGCCGCGTCGATGGCGGCGAAGAGTGCCTCGAACGTCGCATCGCCGTCGACGAGGAGCTGGACGTCGTTGCCGTGCGTGAACGGGAGCGTCGCCATCCGGTCGAACGCGCCCATCTCGCCGACCTCGCGGCCGTCCGCGCTCTCGGACTCGCCGTCGAGGAGAAAGGGCTTGAGCGGCCCCCGCGTCGCCGTCTCCAGCCCGTCGGCGATCTGCGAGTCGAAGTTGCGGAGCGCGTCGAGGTAGTCGGTGAACTTGAACCGGCCGAGGATCCAGTAGAGTGGGAGCGCGGCGAGCGGGATCGTGGCGAGGGCGAAGACCCACGCCGTGGCGCCCTGCGGCGTCCGCGAGTTCATGATGGCGTCCACGGCCGTGACGAAGCCGAGCGCGTAGACGACGAAGAGGCCCCAGCCGGCGAGCCCGAGATCGAAGGTGCCGAAGTCCATGACCGCCGTATCCCCGCCGCCACCGCCACGTTCCCGCCGCGCTGGCGCCGCGCGCCGCCAGCGGGTCAGGTGGAGGCCTCGTCGTAGCGCTCGGGCGCGTAGCGACGCGCCAGCAGGCCGGTCGCGGCTTCGAGGTTGAGGTCGACCACGAGCACGCCTTCCTCGCCGTACGGCAGCCGGGCCACGAGCGAGCCCTGCGGGTCGATCACGGCCGTCGCGGACTCGGGGAAGCGGAACGCGACGTTGATGGACGCGACGTAGACCGTGTTTTCGAGCGCACGGCACATGACGGCCTTCTCGTAGTACGGCGCCGCCGGGTCGCCCCACGTCGTGAGCGTCGTGCCGCCGCGGTCGCTGCCGGTGCACTGCGGGTGGAAGACGACGTGCGCCCCGCGCTGCGCGGCCCAGCGGACCGTTTCCGGGTAGCGGAACCCCTCGTGGCAGATGGCGATGCCGAACCGCAATCCGTCGACCTCGAACAGCTGGCGGCCCGCGCCCTCGACGTAGAGCGGCTCTTCCGTCGGGTCGAGCTGGGTCTTGGTCTGGACGCCCCGCAGCGCGCCGTCCGGCCCGAACACGGCGGACGCGATCTGGCGGCCCGCCTCGGCGTGCCACTCCATCCCCAGGACGACGCCGATGCCGTGCTCGCGCGCGCAGGCCCCGACCTCGTGCACGACGCGCTCCTGCTCGGCCGGCCCGAACGGCGGGACCTCGAAGTCGAGCCCACGGAGGCCGGGGACGTAGGCCTCAGGGAAGGCGACGACGCGCGCACCGAGGCGGGCCGCCTCGGCGATCTGGCGGGCGACCGTAGCGAGGGCGGCGTCGAGCGTCGGGGCGACGCGGGGAGAGGCGAGGGCAATGCGCATCAGGTGTGCGTGAGCACCAGGCAGTAGCCGTCGGGGTCGAGGAGCGAAAACTCGCCTCGTGGGCAGTGGGGCGGGTAGCGCATCGCGCCGACGGCGAGGCCGGCGCCGGCGAGATCCGCGTGGACGGCGTCGATGTCCTCGAAGTAGAGGTAGAACAGGATCGCCTGTTGGTCCGGGTCCACCTCCCCATCGGCCAGGTTGAGCATGAGGCGGGCCCGGTTGGTGCCGATCATCGCCCAGATCGGCGCTGTGGCGCCGTGGGGAGTGACCGTATTGACGACCTCGAAGCCGAGGCGGCCGTAAAACGCGATGGAACGGGCCACGTCGCGAACATGAGCCATCGGGACGAGCGAGGCCGGAGCAGGAGTCATCGGAGCGGGCGAGAGGGGACCGACAACCTCCGGCGCGTGAGCGCCAGTCGTGCGTCACCGAGCCGCGTCCGTCAGCCGATCCGGGTGAAAGCGGTGGTCCGGCGTGAACAGCCGGCGGTAGGCGAGGCCGACGACGCCGAGCGTCGCCAGCGACACGCAGGCCGCCATCATGCACATGATCAGGATCTGGTAGCGGACGGCCTCGGCGGGCGGCGCGCCGGCCAGGATCTGCCCCGTCATCATGCCCGGCAGGCTCACGATGCCCATCACCGCCATCGAGTTGGTGATCGGCACGAGGCCGGTCCGGACGGCGTCGCGGAACAGCGGTCGGGCGGCCTCCCAGCGCGTCGCCCCGAGCGCCAGGCGCGCCTCGACGCCCGCGCGCCCCCGGCTGGCGCCCTCCATGAACCGGTCGAGGCCGAGCGAGATGCCCGTGAGCGCGTTGCCCAGCAGCATGCCGTGGAGCGGGATCAGGTAGTGCGCGTCGTACCACGGCTCGACGCGCAGAATGCCGACGACGGCCGCGCCCGTCACCAGGAACGACGCGCCGAGGACGCTCACGAGCGCGTCGGCGTAGATGCCGGCGAAGCGGCGCGACGTGCGGCGGACCGCAGCGTGCCCGGCGAGCAGCGCCATCGCGACCGCCAGCGCGACGATGACGGCCGCATTCGCCGTCGAGAACACCCACTCCAGCACGAGCCCGACGAGCAGGAGTTGGACCACCATCCGCGTGGCGGCGACGGCCAGCCCGCGCGTGAGCCCGAGCCGGAGCACCACCGACAGGCCGAGCGCCACGAGCAGCAGCCCGAGCGCGAGCGCCAGCTGGCCGAGCGAAATGTCGAGGGCCCCGGTCATAGCTCGACGGCGCGGTCGGTGACGCGGGCGATCTGGGGGGCGTCGTGGCCCGTCCAGACGGCGGCGCGGCGGGCGTCGGCGGCGAGGAACGCCGCGACGGTGCGCTCGACGGCGGCGGTCCGCTCCGGGTCGAGGCCGGCCGTCGGCTCGTCGAGCAGCAAGACCGTCGGGTCGGTGAGGAGCGCGCGCAGCAGCCCGACGGTCTGCGCCTCGCCACCCGAGAGGCCTTCGACCGACTGATCGAGGAGCCCGGCGTCGCGGCCGAGTGCCGCCAGCCCGGCGCGCGCGGCGTCCTCGTCGTAGGCCCGTCCGGCGCGAACGGCGAAGGCGAACGGCTCGCGGAGCGCGTCGCGGACTTTGCCGTCGCCGAGGGCCGGGCGCTGCGCGACGAGCGCCACGGCCGCCCGGTGAGCGGGGAGCTGGCGGACGGGCTCATCCCGCGAGAGGAGCGTGCCTTGGTCGAGCGCGTCGAGGCCGGCGAGGGCGCGGAGCAGCAGCGTCTTGCCGGCGCCCGAGGGCCCGCGGACCGCCAGCCGGTCGCCCGCGCGGACGTCGAGATCCAGCCCACGCCACACCCAGCGCTCGCCGATGCGGCGGCCGGCGTCGCGGAGGGAGACGAGGGGCGTCATGGGGCGCGGACCGTCCCAGACCATGTCAGGTTTCAGCCGGTGCGACCCGTCGCTCGCCGGGGAGGAGCGTTACAAATTTGCCACTTTGCCCAGACTGAGCGACCAAACACTCAGCCAGAGGGCCCGAACACCTCGCCAGAGGGCCCGAATGCTTCGCCAGAGCCACCGGAGGAACCGGCAGAGCAGCCGCGGATGCGATCCGAAGCGGTCTCGGTCTGGATGGAAGGACCTGCACACCGGGCGGAGGGGAGCGGCCTCGGTGCTGAGGAAGCCACCAGGGGCGAAAAGAAAAAGCGCTTCCGCTGAAGAGCGATGCGCAGAGGCCTTGCGCTCGCCGTTCGAAGGGGCGTACCCTCGTGGCCATGAACGCCGCCCGCCCCGTGTCCGCAGCCTATCCGTTTTACGGGTATTGGTTTATGCGTCCGGCGGGCCGGAGGCACTCGGGATAACACGCCTTCCCGACTGCTCGAACAGCCCGCCCGACCCGGCGGGCTTTTTTGTTGCCCCTGCCCCATGTCCGACCTCACCACCCTCCGCGACGACCTCGACGCCGTCGACCGCCGCCTCGTCGAGGCCCTCGCCGAGCGCCAGCGCCTCGTGGCCGACGTCGCCGCCGTCAAGGCCGCCGACGGCGCGCTCCCGATCCAGGACCCCGACCGCGAGCAGTCGCTGCTGACGCGCGTCCACCAGCTGGCGGAGGACGCCGGCGTGGACGGCTACTTCGCCAGCCAGCTCTACCGCCAGATCCTGCGCCACTCGGTCCGCTTCCAGGCCGTCCGCCAGTCGGGCGAGACCGGGCTCCGGGTGGCCTACCAGGGCGAGCCCGGCTGCTACAGCCACTCGGCCGCGCGCCACCACTTCGCGGCCGTCTCCGACGTCAGCTACGTCGGCGCGACGACGTTCGGGGGCGCCATCGAGGCGCTCAAGGCGGGCAAGGCCGACCGTGCGCTCCTGCCGGTCGAGAACACGACGGCCGGGCCGATCTCGGGCGTCTACGACCTGCTCGTCGAGCCCGGCCTCCACATCGTGGGCGAGGAGGTCCTGAAGGTGGAGCACTGCCTGCTCGGGCTGCCCGGCGCGTCGCTCAACCAGATCACGCGCATCGGGACGCACCCGCAGGCCATCCGCCAGTGCAGCCTGTTCCTGGACGCGCTCAAGGGCGTCCACGTGGACTCCGAGGTCGACACGGCCGGCGCGGCCAAGATCGTCGCCGAGGCCGGCGACCCGACGCGCGCTGCGATCGCGGGCGAGGACGCGGCCGAGCTCTACGGCCTGGAGGTCCTCAAGCGGCACGTCGCCAACCGGAAGGACAACTTCACGCGCTTCCTCGTGGTCGCGGGGCAGCCGCTGGAGCACGACAAGCGCCTCCCGCACAAGACGTCGCTCGTGCTCGCGACCGACCACGGGCCGGGCAAGCTGGCGGCCGTCCTCAACGCGTTCGCCGAGGCCGACGTCAACCTGACTAAGCTGGAGAGCCGTCCGAGCCCGACGACGCCCTTCGAAAGCCTGTTCTACCTCGACGTGGAGGGCGGCCTCCACGAGGAGGCGGTGGCCACGGCCATCGAGGCAGCGAAGGCCCACGCTCGCTCGCTCCGCGTGCTCGGCTCGTACCCCGTCTTCCGCGCCGAGACGCCGCGCGCCGCGCTGGCGAGCGCCGCCAGCGGCGACGGGGCCAGCGTCGCCGCCCGCCCGAAGGCGACGACGGCGCCCGCCGTCAAGAAGGACTCGCGCCGCAAGCTGGCCGACCGCGCCGACCGGCCGGACACGGTCGTCGAGGTCGCCGGCGTCCGCATCGGCGGCGACGAGCCGCCGGTGCTCATCGCCGGGCCGTGCTCGGTCGAGAGCCGCGACCAGATCTTCGAGTCGGCGCGGGCCGTCCGCGAGGCCGGCGGCGTGATGCTCCGCGGCGGCTGCTTCAAGCCGCGCACGCTGCCCTACGACTTCCAGGGCCTCGGCTTCGAGGGCCTCACCATGATGCACGAGGCCGGCCGCGAGAACGGGCTGCCCATCGTGACGGAGGTGATGCACCCGAAGGACGTCGAGGCCGTGGCTCGCGAGGCCGACGTGATCCAGATCGGCGCGCGCAACATGCAGAACTTCGAGCTGCTCAAGGAGGTCGGCCGAAGCCACGCCGCGGTCCTGCTCAAGCGCGGCATGTCGTCGTCCATCGACGAGTGGCTGGCGGCGGCCGAGTACATCCTGGCCGGCGGCAACGAGCGCGTGATCCTCTGCGAGCGCGGCATCCGCACGTTCGAGACGGCCACGCGCAACACGCTCGACCTGAGCGCCGTCGTCGTCGCCCGCGAGCGGACGCACCTACCGGTCATCGTCGACCCGAGCCACGCGGCGGGCCTCCGGCGCTGGGTGCCGGCGCTCTCCAAGGCGGCCATCGCCGCCGGCGCGCACGGCCTCATCATCGAGGCGCACCCGGACCCCGACCACGCGCTCTCGGACGGTCCCCAGTCGCTGACGTGGGACCAGCTCACGCAGCTGGCCGAGGAGCTCGGCATCCGCTCTGCCGTCGCGGCGTAGCTCCTGCCCCTCCCCCGCTGGCGGTGACGCGCCGCCAGCGGGGCTGCAGGGGGCGATACGCGTAGCCGGCGCTCGGCGGGGACCGCGACGCGTTCTCGGCCCTGTCTATTGTCGGGGACGACCGTCGCTGACGGGCGCCATCAGGAGGCCCCTGCTTGGCCCGGGCCTGAGGACGCTCTAGATTCGATAGCCGTTATGTCCATCGAACCGAATGAGTGACGCCCCGCTCCGCCTCTCCGTCGCCGAACTCGAACAGCGACTGGAGGCCTTCGTCTCCGAGTACCTCAAGGAGAAATCGCCCGAGACGAAGGGGACCTACCGGCGGGCGCTCAACGAGTTCGAGCGCTACCACGCCGTCCGCGCCGCGCGGCCGTCGAGCCGGTTCCGGTTCGCGGAGGACGATGTCGAGGCATACAAGGCGTACCTGATGGAGGAGCGCGAGCTGAGCCAGGTCTCGGTGAGCACCTACCTCACGGCGCTCCGCCGGCTCTGCGACTACCTCGTGGCGCGCGGCGAGTTGAAAGAGAACCCGGCGCGCGCCGTCAAGGGCAACCGGCGCCCGGGTTCGCACACCCGCGGCGTCCTCCGCGCCGACGAGGTGGAGCGCCTGCTGGCGGCGGTCCCGCAGACGACCGAGATCGGCCGGCGCGACCGGGCGCTCATGGCGCTCATGGTGTACGGCGGGCTCAGCGAGGTCGAACTCGTCCGCGCCGACATCGGCGACGTGGACCGGACGCTGATGGGGACGTTTCTCCGGGTCCAGGGCAAGGGGCGCCAGTCGAAGGACGAGGCGGTCCCGCTCGATCCCGAGGCGGTCGACCCGCTGGAGGTGTACCTGCTCTCGCGCGAGGAGGCCGGCCCGAAGGCGCCGCTCTTCGTCAGCCACGGGCACCGGAGCGACGGGACCCGGCTCAACACGCGCTCGGTCCGCGGCCGCGTCAACACGCACCTCCGGACGGCCAAGCTGAAGCGGCGGGACATCAGCCCGCACAGCCTGACGCACACGGCCGCGCTCATCTGGCTCAACGCCGGGATGCCCATCGAGGAGGTCCGCCGGAGGATGCGCCACGGGACGCTGGAGACGACGATGATCTCGTTCAAGAAGCAGGGCCTGCTGAAGCCGCGCGAGGATGATGCGTAGAGCCCTCCTCCTCGGGCTGGCGGTGGTCGTCGCCAGTGGGACGGCGACGGCGCAGGATGGATGCGCCAGACTCGAAACTGATTCTCTCCGTACGATCTGCCATCGGGCCCAGGCAGATGCCCGTATCGATCTTGAGGCCGACGTGCCGCGATGGCAGTGGATCGGCCTGATAGAAGAGACGCTTCCCGTCGTCGAGGCGATCGTGCTGGAGCGCTATGGCCTGCGCTTGTCTGGTCATGGCTGCATCGTCACGCCGGAGATCGAGGCCTACGTCGACGGCTACAATGGCATCATCGCGGACCACTTCGGCGCAACCCTTCCCGGTGGGTTTCTGGGACAGGCATTCGCGGACGCGGAGGCTCGACTTCCCAGGACGCAGCCGATCAACGCCGCGGCGATCCAGGGGCTCCGAGCTCCGGCCGGGGCATGCATCGGCGTGGAGCGGTGCCTCGCGGTCGTCCGTTTCGACATCGCGCCGTCCGGAGAGCCTCTGACACCGACGGTCCAGTACTCTACCGATTCGAGGCTGGATGCGGTCGCATTGGCGGCGATCACGAAGCTCCGCTTTCCACCTGCGACCGATCGCGCGAACGGTCAACCGCGCCGCTCGTTCGCCTACCCGATCGACTTCGCCACCGACTAGGATGCCCCTCGCCCTCGTCGACGACGACCGCCAGCGCGCCATCGCCCTGCTCCGTCACTACGCCGACGACGAGATGGGCGTCGAGATCGGCGACCTCGCCGCCGGACTCCTGCTCGACTTCATCCTCCAGGAGATCGGCCCGAGCCTATACAACCGCGGCCTGAAGGACGCCCAGGCCTACCTCTCCGCCCGGCTGGCGGACCTCGACGTGGACCTCGGCCAGTTCGAGTTTCCGGGCGGCCGCCGGTAAGCTGCCCCGCTGGCGACGCGTGCCGCCAGTGGGGCACGTGCGCTACGCGGAGGGCGCGTCGGACGAGTCGGAGGCGCGCTGGAAGCGGAGCTTGAGGACGCCCTCGGGCTCCTTCTGGATGGCCTTCGGCACGTCCTTGCCTGGCAGGCCGTGGACGATGGTCGTCGCACCGTCGACGAGCCAGAGCGCGCCCGTGACGTAGCTCGCCTCGTCGGATGCGAGGAAGGCGTAGACGTTGGCGATCTCCTCGGTCTTGGCGCGTCGGCCGAAGGCGGTCGAGTAAACGATCGTTTCCTCCGCATCCGCGTCCATCGGGCCGGTTTCCTTGTGCGTCCAGCTCGTGTCGACGGGGCCGGGGCAGACGCAGTTGGCGCGGACGCCGTACTTGCCCTGTTCGCCGGCCACGCCCTTCATCAGCGCGTGGATGTAGGCCTTCGTCGGCCCGTACGGCGCGAACATGGGCGAGCCGTTCCAACCGGCCTCGGAGCCGGCCGAGACGACGTTGCCGCGCGTCTTCTGGAGCTCCGGCAGCGCGGCCCGTGTCATGTGGTAGGCGGTGTAGATGTTGTTGTGGATGAGCTTCTCGAAGTCCTCCTCGGGGTACTCGTGGAGCTCCGCCAGCTTCGGCAGCACGCCCGCGTTGTTGACGAGCACGTCGAGCTGGCCAAACGCGTCGACGGCAGCCGTCACGCACGCCTCGGCGCTCGTGGCGGAGCCGACGTCCTCGGCGTAGGTCTCGACCTTCGTGCTCGGGTACTGCGCTTCGATGTCGGCCTTGACCTCGTCGAGCGGGTCGTCGGGGAGGCCCGCCAGCAGGAGGCCGGCGGCGCCCTCGTAGGCGAACTTGTGGGCGATGGCCTCGCCGATGCCTTCGCCGGCGCCGGTGATGATCGCCACCTTGCCGTCGAGCTTGCCGGGACGGTTCGTGTTGGTGGATGCCATGGAGAGAGTGGAATGGAGACAGGGCGCGTTGGATCGGAGCGCGTGCGCCGCCGTTCCTCCCGCGCTCTCGCTCCGTGCGATCTCAAGCCTTCCCCGATCCGTGACCGACGTCTCTATCCGCGTGCTCCTGTTCGACGTGCTCCGCCGCGAGGTCGGCGCGAGCGAGGTGGCGGCGACGCTTCCCGCGGGCGCGACCGGCGCCGATCTCCTCGACCAGCTGGCGGACGCGCACGAGGCCGTCGCGCGGCACCGGCCCGTCGTCCGGCTCGCGGTCAACCGGCGCTACGTCCCGCTGGCGACGGCGCTCGACGACGGTGACGAAGTCGCGCTCATCACGCCCGTCAGCGGCGGCTAGCCATGCACGTCACGCGCGTTTCCGACCTTCCGCATCGCGGCGTCTCGCGTCGGTTCGTCGGTGCCGAACACGGCGGCATCCCGCTCTCGATCTACTTCGTGGAGGCGGAGCGCCGGCGCGGGCCGGGGCCCCACACGCACCCCTACGCCGAGGTCGTCCTCGTCCAGTCCGGCCGCGGGCGGTGGACGGTCGAGGGCGAGACGTTCGAGGCCGGCCCCGGCGACCTGGTGGTCGTCGAGGCCGGCGAGGTCCACGCGTTCGAGGCGATCGGCAACGAGCCGCTGGTGCAGCTCGATCTCCATCTCGCGCCCGACTTCGAGCAGCACGACCTGCCGCGCTGATCGCGGGCGAGGATCGCCAGCCGCTCAGTCGGCGACGAGGCGGACGCCGCCGCTGCCGCTGTCGACCTGGATCGTGGCGCCGCCCCGGCGGAGCTCGCCCCGGACCGACCGCCGCTCGCGGCGGCCTTCGAAGTCGAGCGCGTCGTCGATGCGGATCGATCCGCCGGAGAGACGGAGGTCGAACCCGGCCCGGCGCGGGACGCGGATCGTGACGGAGCCGCTCCCGCCGTCAACGTCGACGGAGGTGCCCTCGCGCACGCCGATCTCAATGCTGCCGGAGCCCGTGTCGGCCGTGAACGAGCCCTCGACGCGGTCGATCTCGATGCTGCCAGAGCCGGAGTCGACCTCGACGTCGCCCCGGAGCGTGCCCGCCCGGACGGATCCGGAGCCCGTGTCGAGGACGATCCGCCCGCCATCGACGTCATGGAGCCGGACGGATCCAGAGCCTGAATCGACCGAGAGGTTGCCGACGAGCGAGGCCACCTCCGTGGAGCCTGAGCCGAGATCGAGGTCGGCCGAGTAACGGCGCGGGATCTCGATGGTCACCCGGAAGCGAGCGTCGACGCGGCGGGACGACCGGTGGTTGCGCCGCGGATCGGTGCGGACGACAAGGTCGCGGCCCTCCGAGCGCGCCGAGAACCGGCGGCGCTCGAACTCCGAGCGCGCGTCGCGCCCCGAGCCTTCGACGGTGACGCGGGCCCGGTCGCCCGAGACCGTCCGGATGTCGATGGCCTCGCTGCCGAGGTCGAGGTGGAGGGTCCCGCCCTCGCGGACGCGGAAGGACTCGTCGAAGAGCACGTCGCGGGGCGCGCTCGACGCCGTCGCGGTTTCGGTCGGTGCCGGGCTGGCGGCGAGGAGCGGAATCGTCGTCGCGACGAGGAGCGTGAGGACGAGCAGGAACGCGTGGTGCGTGCGTCGGCGGAGCATGGCGGTAGGAAAGAGGACGCCTTCCCGACGGACCGCCCTCGGGAAGGTTACAGGGGGTGCTAAAGAATGCGCACCCCTCCCCCGCTGGCGACGCTCGCTCGCCTGGCGACCTCCGTGCCCGTTACTTGGCAATCGCGATGGCGCGGACCTCCCGGATGACCGTCACCTTGATCTGGCCCGGGTATTCCATCTCGCGCTCGATCGTCCGCGAGATGTCGAGCGCGAGCGTCTCCGCGATGGCGTCGGAGATCCGCTTCGTGTCGACGACGACGCGGATTTCGCGGCCGGCCTGGATTGCATACGCCTGCTCGACGCCCTCGAACGCCGCCGCCAGCTCTTCGAGGTGCTTGAGCCGCTGGACGTAGCGTTCGAGTGCCTCGCGCCGGGCGCCCGGGCGCGCGCCCGAGGCGGCGTCGGCCGCCTGCACGATGGGCGCGATGGACGTCGCCATCGGGACCTCGTCGTGGTGCGCGCCGATGGCGTTGGCCACGTCCGGGTGCTCCTTGTAGAGGCGCGCCAGCTCCATGCCGGCGATGGCGTGGGGCTGTTCGAGGTCGCCCTCGATGACCTTGCCGATGTCGTGGAGCAGGCCGGCCCGCTTGGCGCGGCGCGCGTCGAGGCCCAACTCCGAGGCCATCAGGCCTGCCAGCTTGGCGACCTCGATGGAGTGGTGGAGCAGGTTCTGCCCGTAGCTCGTCCGGTACTTCATCCGCCCGACGAGGCGCACCAGCTCGGCGTGGAGCCCGTGGACCTGGAGCTCCAGCGCCGCCTGCTCCCCGGCCTCGATGATTTCGGCATCGATCTCCTCCTTCGTCGCCGCGACGATTTCTTCGATGCGCGCCGGGTGGATGCGGCCGTCGTCCAGCAAGCGGATGAGCGAGAGGCGGGCGACCTCGCGGCGCACCGGGTCGAAGCCCGAGACCAGGACGGCGTCCGGCGTGTCGTCGACGATGACTTCGACGCCGGTCGCGGCCTCGAACGCGCGGATGTTGCGCCCCTCGCGGCCGATGATGCGGCCCTTCATGTCTTCCGAGAGGAGCGGGACGGCCGAGACCGTGTGCTCGATGGTGGCGCTGGCGGCGAGCCGCTGGATGGCCTTGAGCACGACTTTCGTCGCCTCGCGCTGGGCGGTCCGGCGGGCCTCGTCGCGGGCGTCCTTGACGGCGCCGGCGGCTTCGAGCTTGGCCTCGCGCGTGAGCTCGGCGACGAGCGAGGCGCGGGCCTCGTCGCGCGACAGGCCGGCCACGCGCTCCAGCTTGGTCACGTTCTCCTCGACGAGCCGGTCCAGTCGCGCCGTCTCGGCTTCGAGGTGGGCCTGGAGCGTCTCGACCTCGCGCTCGCGGCCCGCCAGCTCCTGCTGGCGGCGGCCAACCGTCGTGGCGAGCGCCTGGACCTGCTCACGGAGAGTGTCGGCCTCGGTGCGTCGGCGCTCGGCCAGTGCGTTGAGCGCTTCGACGGCGTCTGCGGCGGTCTCGAGGGCACTCTCGCGGGCCGTCAGTCGCTTCGTCTTCTGGTCGACGCGGGCGCGGGCGGCGTCGAGCTTCTCTCGGGCCACGCGGTGGCGCTCCTTGACCTCGGCGATGCGGGCGTCGAGGCGGGCCCGCTTGTGGCGGAGCTCGTCGCGCGCGGAGGCCATGTCGGCGCGCGCGGCGTCGGTGTGCTCACGGAAGCGGGCCGCCTCGGCCTCGGCGCGCTCTGCGGCTGTCTCGGCCTGGCGCGCGGCCTCGTCGAACCGATCCGCCGCGACTCCCCCACGCCCGAGCCTCCCTCCTACAAATCCGACGGCGAGGGCCAGCGCAGCGGCGACGACGGCGAGGGCGAGCGTGGCAGGATCCATCGGACGCGGGGGGCTAGGTGCGACGCGAGCGCCCCGGAGACCTCCCCGGGGCGCTCGCCGGACGGGCAGCGGCGACGGAAAGCTCCGCCGTGCCGCCGCGTCGAACAAGGGCACCAGCCTGCAGCGCGGGACGAGAACCTACTCGTCTAGACAAACTGGGGACCCCTCGGACCCTCTCGCCTTCCGCGGTCCGAGGCCGAAGCCTCGGGCCCGCCCACGAGGGGCGGGGTGCGGCCTGATGGTCAGATCCTAAACGGAGCCCCCGCGGTTAACGCTGTTCAGGTTCCCATGCGGTGGCTGCAAGCCGGTGGGCACGGCCGGGGGATTGGCCCGAACCGCACACCCCCAATATCGCCCCATCGGCGGGCGACGTTCCGGCAGAGACCACGAATTCCCCCGGCGTCAGGGGGCGTCGGGCGTCGGAGGCTCGGTGGTCGAGGCCCCATCGCCGAGGTCCAGGACGCCCTCGATCCGCTCGACGAGCGAGGCCGACTCGATCTCCAGACGGGCGCGGAGCCGGTCCGTCTCGGCGCGCGCCGCGTAGAGCTCCTCCGCCAGCTCGAGGGCCACGAGGACGGCGTGCGTGAGGTCGGGCTGGGCCGGGAGTTGCTGGCGGAGCCGCCGGAGCCGCTCGTCGACGCGGGCCGCGAGGTGGACCGTGTAGTCCTCGTCGCCCGGCGCCACGCGGAGCGGATAGTCGCGGTCCAGGATGCGGACCCGGACGGACACAGAGGGTGCCGGTGTGCTCACGGTCGTTCCGCAGGGGTGCCTGCGCTGCCGTCGCCGCCCGTCGGCGAGCCGGGCTCGTCGCCCGACTGGAGCAAGCCGTCGACGAGGTCGAGGAAGCCCTGGACGCGGGAGCGGAGGGCCTCCGGGTCGTCGCTCTCGCCGAAGGCAAAGGATGGCGAGGACGCCTGACCGTCTTGGAGCTCGAGGAGTCGCTTCGCCAGCGCCGCGTTTTCCGAGCGGAGCCGCTCGATCTCACGGACGGCCGCTTCCACGCGGTCGCGGAGATGACTCAGCGACCGCCATTCGGGCCGAGGGGCGTCGGCCCGCGCCGGCTCGTCCTCAGGGAGGGCGGTGGGCTCCATCGGGAGGCGGGGGGGAGCGTCAAGATAGACACGAAGCGGCCTGGGGCATCTCCTAGTCCGCGAAGGGCTCCGGGCGAGGGAACGGACGCCGGGGGGGCAAAAAAACGCCCCGGCAGCCCAGGCTGCCGGGGCGCGTCATGGGCCGGAGCCCGCGGGACTACATGGCGTCCGTCGTGTCCGCCATCATCTCGCCCTCGGTCATCGTCGTGTCCATCATGGCACCGGTCGTGTCCATCATGGCGTCGTCGGCGGGGGTGGTGACGACCTCGGCCGGCTCCTCGACGATCGGCGTCTCGGTCTCGGCGGCGTCCTCGGCGCAGCCGACGATGGCGAGGGCGGCAAGCAGGGGCAGGAACTTCTTCATGGGTGAAGCGCGCAGAGCGCGGATCGGGGGGTGAAGGACAGGCCGGAGCGAATCGGCCCGGCACGTCGGGAGCCGACGCACAGAAGGAAATAACCCGCTGTCGGGGCCTCTTCGCAAGTCCTGCCCCGGGTGAAAACCTCACGCTCTTCCGATCCAACCTCGCGTGGCGAGGTTCAGAGAGGGCCTCTCCTTCCCTCGTATGACCGCACTCGACGACCTGCTCGACCTGCTCGACCTAGAGCCCATCGAGGTCCACATCTTCCGCGGGCGGAACCGGCCGCTGGCAACCCCGCGCGTGTTCGGGGGCCAGGTGCTGGCGCAGGCGCTGGTCGCTGCGGGCCGCTCGGTCGAGGCGGGGCGGCTCTGTCACTCGCTGCACGCCTACTTCATCCTGGCGGGCGACGTCGAGGCGCCGATCGTGTACGAGGTCGAGAAGCTGCGCGATGGCGGCTCGTTCTCGACGCGCCGCGTGACGGCCATCCAGCACGGCCGGCCCATCTTCAATGCGTCGCTCTCGTTCCACGTCGACGAGCCCGGGCTCGACCACCAGTCGGAGGCGCCGCCCGACGTGCCGGGGCCGGACGCGCTCACGCCTGAGCGCGAGCTGGCAGCGGCCATCGCTGACCGCATCCCGGAGCCGTTGCGGACCGTCCTGACGCGCGACCGGCCCATCGACTTCCGCCCGGTCGCGCCCGTGGATCCGTGGAGGCCGGACGTCCGCGAGCCGAAGGCGGCGGTGTGGCTGAAGGCGAGCGACGTCCTCCCTGACGACCCACTCCTCCATCAGGCGTTCCTGGCCTACGCCTCGGACTGGGGGCTCTTGAGCACGGCGCTTCTCCCGCACGGCCGGTCCGTGTTCGACGGAACCATTATGGCGGCCTCGCTCGACCACACGATCTGGTTCCACCGTCCCTTCCGAGCCGACGAGTGGCTGCTCTACGCCACCGACGCGCCGACGGCGTCCGGTGCACGCGGCTTCACGCGCGGGTCGGTATGGGATGCCGAGGGGGGGCTCGTGGCCTCGGCCGCGCAGGAAGGGCTGATCCGCCCCATCACGCGCTAGCTACTCGGCCGGGACGTCCGCCAGCAGGGCGTCGGCGGCGTCTTCGATGTCGCCGTAGACCCACTCAGCGGCGCGCTGCCTGGCGGCGACGAGCCCGCTGCGATGGACGCGCCGGAAGTCGCCGACGGGGAATGAATAGAGGTCCTTGGTCTGCTCGCTTTCGTCCGGGTCCTCACCGAGGTGCCACCCGGCGTCGGCGCTCCAACCGTTGCGCTCGATGAAGTCGTTTGCGTCGTCGACCGAAGGTTGGGCCGCGGACCAGTCGGAGTCTTTGACATACTGGCCGGCGTCGATTGAACTGGCGGGCGTGATCGCGGCCGGCGGGGTGGAGCTGGATGGGCATGGACGCAGGGAGTCGGCTTAGGGCAACGGGGCGGCGGGCTCCCCGATCCGGCCCGGGCGTATCCTGGGGGCTCTCCCCATCCCGATGCGTCGCCTCGCTCTACTTGCCCTCTGCGGGCTTGCCGCGTGCCGGTTTTCGTCCTCGCCGGAACCGCAGTCGGAGTGCGAATGCGCCGACGGCCGCGACGTGGCCGACATCCCCTTCGAAGCGCCGTCCGACTCGCTCAGGACGCCGCCGGCCGTCGAGGCGGGCGACTCGGTCCGCGTGACGCCCGACGAAGCCGGCGCGTTCGACCCGCCTGCCGAGCTTCGCCCGAACGTGGCCGCGTCCGGGCTGGCGATCCCCGTGGCCGGCGTCGAGGCCGACGACCTCGTCGACACGTTCGAGGCGGCCCGGAGCGAGGGGCGGACGCACAACGCCATCGACATCCTCGCGCCGCGCGGGACGGCGGTCGTGGCGGCCGCGCCGGGGGAGGTGCTCCGCCTGTTCACGTCCGAGAAGGGCGGCATCACCCTCTACCAGCTCGGCGACGACGGCAAGACGGTCTACTAC
>CAYPVZ010000013.1:0-20323 GCA_964414235.1 uncultured Rhodothermales bacterium
CCGTCTGGCGACCCGCGACGGCGACCTCGCCCGGCTCGTCGAGCTCCGGTTCTTCGGGGGGCTGGAGGTGGCCGACGCCGCCGACGTTCTCCAGGTCTCGCCGCGCACGGCCGCGCGGATGTGGGCCCGCGCCAAGGCCCACCTCCGGGCCGACCTGGCCGCTGCCTAGCCCATGACCGACGCCTCCGACTGGCGCACGCTCGACGCCGCGCTCGACCGCGCGCTCGACCTCGACGGCGCCGAGCGCGCGGCCTACCTCGACGGCCTCGACGCGCCACTCCGCGAGGCCGTCCTCCCGCTCCTCAAGGACGCTCTTGCCGACGATCCGCTCCTCGACCACTTCGAGGACGTGGTCGTAGCGGCTACGGAGGGCGTCGGGTTGAACGACAGCCACGTCGTGGTCGAGGGCGCTCGGGTCGGGCCGTACTGCGTGGAGGCGCTGATCGGCGAAGGCGGCATGGGCCGGGTGTACCGGGCTCGCCGTGCCGATGGCGTCTTCGACAAGACCGTCGCGCTCAAGGTCGTCCGCGCCTCGCTCACCCTGGCGGGCGCCGACGTCGCCGCCCGGCTCCGCCACGAGCGCGACCTCCTCGCGGCGCTTGATCACCCCGGTATCGCCCGCCTCCTCGACGGTGGCGAAACGGGCGACGGCGTGCCCTACCTCGTCACCGAACTCGTCGACGGTGTCCCGATCACGGACTACGCCGACGCCCGCGCGCTCGGCGTCCGCCAGCGGGTCCGGCTCGTCGTCGAGGTTGCGCGGGCCGTCGACCACGCGCACCGGCGGTTCGTCGTCCACCGCGACCTCAAGCCGTCGAACGTCCTGGTGACGGAGGGCGACGGCGGGCCCCGCCCGATCGTGCTCGACTTCGGCATCGCCAAGCTCCTCGACGAGGCCGAGGGGAGCGGGGCGTTCCCGCTGACGCGGACGGGGTTGCGGCTCCTGACGCCGGCCTATGCGGCGCCGGAGCTCTACGCGGCGGCGTCACCGGTGACGGCCGCCGCCGACGTGTACGGGCTGGGCGCCCTGCTCTACGAGCTCCTCACGGGCCACCGTCCCCACGAGGACATGCCGACCTCTGGCCCGCCGACGGCCGAGCCGACGCGCCCCTCGAAGCGGGTGACGGAGCCGGTCGGCGGGACCTCGCTGGCAGAGACAGCGAGCCGCGCACGGGCGCTCCGCGGCGACCTCGACGTGATCTGCCTGAAGGCGCTTCACCCGGATCCGGCGCGGCGCTACGGGAGCGCGGCTCTGCTGGCGGACGATCTGGAGCGGTTCCTCGACGGCCGGCCGGTGGAGGCGCAGCCCGACTCGATGACGTACGTCGTCGGACGGTTCGTCCGGCGGAACCGGGCGCTCGTGGGCGCCGCCAGCGTGGCGGCGGTGGCGCTCGTCGTCGGGCTGGCGGTGGCGCTCGTGGCGCTGGGGCAGGCGCGGCGCGCGCAGGGCGAGGCGGTCGCGCGGGCCGACGAGGCCGAGGCCGTCTCGGGCTTCCTGACCGGCCTGTTCGAGGCGTCGAACCCGGAGCAGGCCCTCGGGGCGGACCCCCCAGCCAGCGCGCTTCTGGCCGCCGGCCGCGCTCGCATCGACGGCCTTGCCGACCAGCCGCAGGCGCAGGGGCGGCTTCTGCTCACGCTCGGCCAGGTGTACGACGCCCTCGGGCGTCCGGTCGCCGCCGACTCGCTCTTCGCCGAGGCCGAGAGCGCGTTCGGACGCGCGGGGGCCTGGGGCGGCGTCGCCGAGGCCCTCGCCCAGCAGACCATGATCGCCGCCAACACGCGGCACGCCGCCGCGGCCGACTCGCTCGGTGCCGCCGCGATCGCTGCCGCCCGCCGCGCGCCCCCCGACCGTGGGGCCGGCCGGGCGCTCACGACGGCCCACAGCGCACGCGCCGACCGGGACCTGCCCGCGCTGGTCGGCGCACTCGCCTACAACGCGTTCCTCCAGGGGCGCCCGGACAGCGCCGAGGCACGGCTCCGGAGAGCTCTGGTGGCTGCCGACCGCGCTTACGGACCCGCCGACGAGCGCTCGCTCCGCCTCCGCGGCAACCTCGCCATCGTCTACGAGCAGTCCGGCCGCCTCGACGAGGCCGAGCGAATGTTCCGTCAGACTGCCGAGGACCTCACGGCCCGGCTGCCCGCCGACCACCCACTCCGCCTCGACGCGCTCCACAACGTGGGCACGTTCCTCTCCTACCAGGGCCGCACGGGCGAGAGCCTTCCGTTTCTCCGCGAGGCCCTCGCCGGCCTCCGTCGCGTGAACGGGGTGGACCATGTCAAGACACTCGCGAGCGAGACCGAGCTGGCGCTGGCGCTGGAAGAATCCCCCGAGGGACAGGCCGAGGCACTGCGTCTCCGTCGCCACGTCGCCGACCGCCGGACTGCGCTCTACGCCGACGACCCGTTCCAACTCGCCGACGCTCACCTCGACCTGGCCGCGCTCTGCGCCCGCCTCGGCCGGCGCGACGAGGCCGTCCGCCACGCCCGCGCCGGGCTGGCACTCCGCGAGGCCCTCGACGGTGATGCCTGGCTCATGGCCGATGCGCGTGTCGTCCTCGCCGCGGCCGAGAACGCGGGCGGCGACCCCGGCGCGCTGGCGGCCGACCCGGCCGTCGTCCGCGACGTCGAGACCGTCATCGAGGAGATTGGCGAAGATCAGCAGCGGGCGGCCCGCGACGCGGCGTTCATCGGGCGCTGAGGCTCCGAAAAGGATTCGCCGCCGTACGTTCCGGCATCCCGCGGGCGCCGGCCGAGCGCATCGCCTGCGCGCGGCGATGCGCCGATCTCTCCGTTCGTCTCTCGTCCCTGAGTCTATCCCATGCCCCGTCGCTTCACCGAGGAAGAGGCCCGGCGGATCTTCGCCCGCGTCGCCGAGCGCCAGCGCGCCGGTGCCGGGGCAGACGCGGGGCTCTCGCTGGAAGAGCTGGAGGAAGCCGCCCGCGCCGCCGGGCTCGACGCGACGCTCATCGCGGCGGCAGCGGCCGAACTGGATACGGCCCCGGACGAGCGCACGATCGCAGGAGCACCGGTGGAGGTCGCCCGCTCGCGTATCGTCCCGGGTGTGATCGACGACGACACGTGGGGGCAGATGGTGGCCTCCGCCCGACGCGAGTTCGGCGACGCCGGGATGGCGGGCCAGATCGGCCGACTTCTCGAGTGGACCATCATCAGCGGCGGAACGAAGAACGGCACCGTGACCCGGCTCACGGCCGAGCCGACGGCCGACGGCACGCGTGTGACGCTCTCGAAGTCGATCCACGAAGCCATCAAGGGGTTGACGATCGCGGTCACCATCCAGGCCAGTCTGGCGGTCCTGTTCGTCACGCTCTTCCTGGCCGGCGTCGACTCCGAGATGTGGATCCCGGCCTTGATCATGGGGCTGATCGGGGCGGCCCTCGAGACCGGCTCGCAGGTCGGCTCACGCGTGTGGCACCGCCAGACGGCCGGCCGGTTCGAGTCGATCCTCGACCGGATGGAGCTGATCGCGCGCAACGGCGCCGTCTCGGAGCCGGGCGTGCGTGGCGCCGCCGAGGCGCGCCCGCTCGGAGCGCCCTCTCTCGACCTCGACGCGCTGGCGGACGACGCCGCCACCGAGCTTCCGCTCGAATCCCGTCGCCGCACGCGCTCGTAGCCCGCCCATGCGCACCTACTCCGAACACGAGGTTTCCTCCATCATCGAGCGCGCCGTCGAGCGCCAGCGGGCGGCCGACGAGGGCGCCTCAGAGGCCGGCCTCACGCTCGAAGAGATCGAGCGGCTCGGCCGCGAGGCCGGCATCGACCCGGCCCACCTCCGCGCCGCCGCCGCCGAGGTCGACGTCGCCGGCCGGACGCTCAGCCGGCAGACGAGCCAGACCCGGACCCAGGTCGTCGTCGAGCGATGGATCGACGGGCCGCTCTCGCTCGAAGGCTGGGAGGACGCCGTGGCCCACCTCCGCTCGTCGTTCGGCGCGCCCATCGGGGCGGCCTTCGGGAGCCCGGCTGGCGACACGGTCCAGCAGGTCGGCCAGTCCTACGAGTGGGTGCACACGAGCGGCCTCGGCATCCGGACGCGCGTGACCGTCAGCCCGCGCGGGGACCGGACGCGGCTCCACATGACGCAGCTCGTCGGGTTAGCGAACTCGACCGTCGAGGGCATTGCGTACGGGAGCATTATTGCGCTCCTGGTCGGGCTCGTGGGGGGAGCAGGGGCCGCGCTGGCGGGGCTGGAGGGCGCGTGGGTCTCGCTTGCCGCCGTGCTGACGTTTGTCGTCGCGTGGGTCGCCAGCGCTCCAGCCGTCGCCGCGCTCGATCGGCGATGGCGCGCCAAGAAGCTCCGCCAGCTCGACGCGATCACCGACGACCTCGTCCCCATCCTGGCGACGTCGGACGAGGCGGAAGGCGCCGCTGCGCCGGTCCGCCAGTCTGAGCCGCGTCTCGATCTCGACGCGCTGGCGGAGCCGGAGGCCGATCAGGGCGTACAGGCCCTCCGACGTCAGACCCGCGCCTGAGCACGCCCGCATGGATCGCCAGTTCTCCGAAGACGAGGCCCGCGAGGTGTTCGCCCGCGCCGCCGAGCGTCAGCAGGCCGACGCCGCCCGTGGCCAGGGCCTCTCGCTCGACGAGCTCCGCGAGATCGGCCGGGCCGCCGGGCTCGACCCCGCCCACGTCGAGGCCGCGGCACGCTCGGTCGCCCTCGGGGCGCCCGAGCACGGCCGGACGATGGTCGGGCCGGTACCGCGCGGCGTGTACCGCACGGTCACGCTCGCCGAGCCGCCCTCCGACGCCCTCTGGGCCCACGTCGTCGCCGACGCCCGGCGGACGTTCGAGGCGCAGGGCAAGACGACCGAAGTGGGGCCCATCCGCGAGTGGCGCAACGGCAACCTCCGGGTGTCGCTGGAGCCGGCGGGCGATGGCAGCCGGCTCCATCTTCGCTCGCACCGGAGCGACGTGCCCCAGGTGCTCGGCACGGGCGCCGTCTTCGCGCTGGCGGGCCTCGTCGTGGGGCTGCTGTCGCTGGTCGGGGCTGCCGGGGCGGAGGCGACCGGCGCATGGGCCGGGATGATCCTGCTCGGGCTGGCCATGGCGGGCGTGGTCTGGATCCGCCAGTCGGGCTGGACGTCGTCGCGCGAGCGCCAGTTCGAAGAGGTCGCCCGCCGCGCCGAGACCGCGGGGACGGCGGCCTCCCCGGTGCGCGCTCGCATCGACCCCGGCCTCCTCCACGGCGATTCGCCGGTCGGTGAGGAGCCCGACGACGTTACGCACACGGCCCATCGGGTTCGGGAGTAGAGCGCTACCTTCGGGCCTCTCTTCTCTGCCTCGGTGGTTTCGACCCCGTCTCCCCTCCCCGAGGGCGCCGGCTGGCGCGTCCTCCCGTCCACCCGGGCCGACCTCGCCGCCGACGCGCTCACACGTACGGCGCCGTCTGCGGTTCGCCGGTCGGTCGTCGTGCCCGAGTGGGGGGACCGCGCGTGGGGCGCCGCCGTCGCGGCCGTCGAGCGGGCCTTTGAGACGCGCGGGGTGGAGACGGGCACGCCCGACGAGCGGCGCTGGACAGCCGTGATCGGGCGTGGCCTCGTGACGCTGGGGACGGCGTGGGTGCCCGGCGGCTCGCGGCTCACCCTCGAACGGACGTGGGGCCCGCGCCGCCCCTGGCTTCTCGCGCTCGCCCTCGTCTGCGAGCCGACGGCATTCCTTGCCCTGCTGGTGATGGCCGGCCGCGAGGTGGGATTCGACGAACTGGGCGCCGTCCTCGCGCTCGCGCTCGTGCCGGTCGTCGGCATCGTCTGGCGGGCGGCGTGGGAGTGGGCGCGCGCGCTCCGAACGCTCCGGGCCATCGGCCAGGTACTCGAACGCGCCGAGCGCGTCGGCTGGGCCGAGGCCGTCGTCTGGGTGGACGCCGTCGAGACCGACGGTGGACGCCTCGGCGCCGCGGAGGCGGCCCAGATGGACGAGACCCTCCCCGGCCCCGCCCGCCCATCCGAGTGGCTGAGCGACGACGAGGTAGAGGGACTGGTCGAGGCCCGACCGGCGCGCGTGACTCCGGCCGACCTTCGGCGGGCGCGTCGCGTGGTCGCGCGAGCTACAGCCGAGCGCCGTCCGCCCGCTCACACGCCGACCGCCGAGCCGGTGCCGGACGACGTCCCCGACGGGTTCGCCGAGTGGCGGCCGAGCGCGTCGTCGTGGGAGTAGCCCTCCGCATCGGCCTCTGCTATGACCGGTTCGGCGACACGCCGCCCCCGCCGGGCGCGCCGCCGGACTGGGACGCCGAGTACGAGCCCGAGGAGACCATCGTCGCGCTGGAGGCCGCACTGCGGCGGCTCGGCCACGAGCCCATCCGCCTCGGCCACGCGCGCGCGCTGCTGGCGGCGCTCGCCCGCGGCCCGCTCGACGTCGACGCCGCCGTCAACATCGCCGAGAGCTACGGGAGCCGGAATCGCGAGGCGCACGTGCCGGTCTTGCTGGAACTGGCCGGCGTCCCGTGCCTCGGCAGCGACGCCCTCACGCTCTCCGTCTCGCTCGACAAGCACCTCACGAAGACGGTCATAGCGGCCGCCGGGCTGGCCTTTCCGGCCGGCATCGTCGTTCCGCCCGGCGCCGAGGCTGCCGGGCTGGCGACGGCCGCCGGGCTGGCGTTCCCGCTCATGGTGAAGCCGCGTTACGAGGGGACGGCCAAGGGCATCGCGCCGTCCAGCCGCTGCGAGAGCGCCGCGGGTCTCGTGGCCGAGGCCGCCCGCCAGCACGCGCTCTACGGGCAGGATCTCGTGGTGGAGGCATTCGTCGGGGGGGCCGAGTTCACGGTTGGCGTCGTCGGGACGGGCGCGGAGGCGCGGGCGCTGCCGGCGCTCCAGCGCGGCGTCGAGCCCGTTTCCGGCATCGGCGTCCACGCGCTCGACGGCGAGTACGGCTACATCCTGGAGGGCGATCTCACGTCCGAGCTCGACCGCCAGCTCGACGCGGCGGCCCTCAGGGCCCATCGCGCGCTCGGCTGCTGCGACTTCTCGCGCTCCGACTTCCGTGTCGGTCCGGACGGGCAGCCGGTCTTCGTCGAGATCAACCCGCTCCCGACGTTCGCGCCGGACGGCACCTTCGCCATCCTCGCCGAACTCGACGGCCAGCCCTACGACGTCTTCCTCGCTGACGTGCTCGCCGGTGGACTTCGGCGGCTCGGGTTGATGCCCTGAGCCATCGAAGACCTCGGGCGCTCTACCCGTTTCTCGTCAGTCTCCGAAGACGAGGGCGAACCTGTCTATTCTGGATTTTTAGTACCCTGGCGGGTAGCTCGGCTCGCGAAGGTAATGGAAGAATCCGGTTCCGTCGGAGGCTCCGGTGCCTTGGTAAAGCTGGGTTATCCCATCGAGCCGGAATGGGCTGCAGCTGGGGTCCGCAGGTTCAAGAGGCGTGCCAGCGGGGCAGTCGATAGAAGAAATTGAACGGGCGGATCCGTCTAGCGCAATGAATGTCGTCGGTCCGAGCGTGGGAATAGAGCTGGCGGTCGCATTCCAGAGAAGGAACGGTCTCGGGTTGGTGATAAGTCGATTCGGGTCTGCTAGGTATGCTCTGTCTTCTGCCATGAACGTAGTGATTCCCGGTGTGCGGAACGTGTCTTCGAGGCCGGCGCGGCGGACTGCTAGAACATGCTGGGCGAATCCTTGAAGAAGAGCCGTATCGAGGGCATCAGTCTTGGGGTAGATGGGAATATCTATTGTGTAAAGGGCCCCGTTCGAGGTCTGGATGGCGCCAGGGTTGAGTCTGCGGCCATTCAACATGATGAGGCTGCCGGATCGGTTGACCACCAGGGTGAAGCCTTCGAGGGTGGTTAGCTCGAGGCCATCGGTAAGGTCTTCGGGCGTGTAGCGACCTGGTACCACATAGGTCTGAAGGAGGCGACGGTTGAGGGGCGCGCTGGGCGCGTCGCTGAGCACGCTATTGACGGCTGCTCCCCTCTGGTTGTATGCGAAATCCGTTGGGGCAAAGACCGTCAGTTCTTCGCTGTCTGTCGAGAGCCGCTCCCACAAACTAGGGAGCTGCTGCACCAACTCCTGCCGGTAAAGGCGCGGCGTGTACTCGATACGGAGCCGTTGTGCGAGCGAGAGCTCCTCGAGAGCGACGCCGCCGAGGACGAGAAGCCGACCGTCGGCGAGCGTCTCCTCCCGGAGGACACGAGCCCCGCCGACCGTCCACACGCCCTCCTCGACGCGGATCGCCAGCGGGTCGCCCCCGCTGGTCACCAGGGAGCCGTTGTCGACGAGGGCGGGAGTACCAGCGGCGAGGTGAGCTGCCAGCACGCGCTGGCGGATGGGCGCGGTGGTCGTCGTCTGAAACAACTCCGAGCCGAGGGGGCCGAGCGCAGTGAAGGCATCGTTGATGGGAGCGAGCACCGTTGCCGAGGGCATGGCATCGGCTTCGTCCAGGAGACCCACCGTTCGGGCGTAGGCCGTGAACTGCGAAAGCGACGGCGAGAGCATCACCCGCTCGCGGATCGTGAGCGCCCGGAGCAGGACGTCGGCGACGGGGTAGGCCACACTGCCTTCCGCCTCGACCGGCGCCGTGAGGTCGAGCGTCGCGCCATCGATCCGGACGACCGGGCCCACGCGCTGGACCGTCAGTGTCGCCCCGTCGATCGTCTGGAGCGTCGCCCCGTCGACGAAATCGTCCGGCGTGAGGTGGCCGGCGATGATGTGGTGCCGGAGGACGCGGGTAAAGGCATCGAGGTTGACCGGCTGGCGGAGTGCATGGAGGAAATCCGCACCGAGGTACTCGAACGCCGTCGTCGTGGGGGCGAGGACGGTCACGGGAGACCCCGAGTGGAGCAGTGCGCCGAGACGGGCCGCGTCGAGGGCATCCGTGAACGCGGAGAACTCGCTCTGGCGGTCGAGCCGCTCGTAGAGGTTGCCCTCGACCGACTCCTCGCCGGGGAGCGTGTCGCAGCCGACTGCCGCGAGGAGGAGGAGGACAGGCAGGAGGGCGAGGAAGCGGTGCACCGGGGCAGGCATCAGGGTGTGCGAAGCTAGTGCCCGGTCCTACGGGGCTGTGGCTAGGGTAACGAGATTCGCCCACGCCGCTGGCCCCGGTCTGCCTCTAGCTTTCGATCTCTCTCTGACCTGCCGATGCCCCGTTCGCTCCTCGCCGCGCTCCTCACGCTGACGGCTGCCGGAGCCGTTCATGCCCAGAGCGCCACCCTCCGAGGGTTCGTGACCGATGCCAGCGACGGCCAGGCGCTGATCGGGGCCAATGTCGCGCTGTGGCCTCCGTCTGATCCCTCTGACGTGAGGGGGGGGGCGACGAACGTGGACGGATTGTACCAGGTGATCGGGCTGGCGCCGGGCACCTACGTCGTCCGCGTCACGTCGGTGGGCTACGAGACGATCCTCGACACGCTGGCGCTGCCGGCAGGGACCCGCCAGATGGACATCGCCATGACGCCCTCGGCGCAGGTGCTCGGAGAGGCGACCGTCGAGAGCGAGCGGGTCGCGGGCGCGGCCAACGTCGATGCCGGGTTCCAGCGGATTCGCGTGGAGGACGTCCAGGCGGTCCCCTCCCCGGATGTGTCGGGCGACCTCGTCAACTACCTCGTCTCGCTCCCGGGCATCGTGACCTCGGGCGACCGCGGCGGCCAACTGTTCATCCGGGGCGGGGAGCCGAGCCAGAACCAGGTGTTTCTCGACGGAATCCCCATCTTTCAGCCGTTCCACGTGCTCGGCTTCTACTCGGCGTTCCCGGCCGATCTGCTTCAGAACGCGGACATCTACGCCGGAGGGTTCGACGGCCGCTACGGCGGCCAGCTCTCGTCGGTCCTCGACGTGACGGCGCGGACGGGCAACCTCCGCCGGTTCTCGGCGACCGGCAGCGTCGCCCCCTTCGTGGCCTCCGCCAGCGTCGAGGGGCCGATCGTTCGGGATCAGGTGTCGGCACTCGTCTCGGCCCGGCTCTCGACCGTCGACCCCATCGCCACGTCGTACATCAAGGCCGATCTCCCGTTCTCCTTCGCCGACGCGTTCGCCAAGCTCTACTACACCCCGACCGCGTCCAGCCGGTTCTCGTTCACGGGCCTCTACACCACCGACCGGGGCGGGATCGGGCAACCCGAAGGGCAGCGGGCCGACGAAATCCGCTACCAGAACCGAGCCGCCGGTTTTCGTTACGTCCTCCTCCCATCGTCGGCCCCGTTCCTGGCCGAAGTCAACGTCTCGTACGCGGATCTGGATACCGAGCTGGGGGCGAGTGAGCGGCAGAAGGAGCTCAACCCGATGGGGGCGGCCCGCGACGAGCGCACGTCCTCCATCTCCCGGGTCTCGGTCGATCTGGATCTCCAGAACCTCCTGTCGTGGTCCACCATCCGTTACGGCTGGTTTCTGCGGCGGTCGATCGTGGCCTCCGAGCTGGGCGGGTTGTTCCAGAACATCTCCACCGAGGACCGCGAGGCGCTCGAGGCGGGGTGGTATCTCCAGCCCGAGTTCCTGTGGGGCGGCCTCAAGGTGTCGCCGGGCCTCCGGTGGACGCTGTCGTGGGGGCTCGTCGAGCCCCGGTTCCGAGCGTCGTGGGAGGGCGGGCCGCACCGGCTGAGCGTTGCGGCCGGCCGCTACCACCAGCCCGTCGTGGGCATCAGCGACCGCCGGGATGCGACGAGCGTGTTCACGGCCTACACCGTGGCGCCGCGTGACGAGATCCCAGAGGCCGATCACCTGGTCGGGGGCTACCGGCTCCGGCCCGTCTCCTGGATCGACGTCTCGCTCGAGGGGTTTTACAAGCGGATGGACCACCTCTCTGTCGCCGAATGGACCGCGGTGCCTCGACTGACGACGCGGCTCCAGCAGGCTCAGGGCCAGGCGTATGGCGCCGACGTCCGGGCCGAAGTCCGTCCAGGCCGCGCACTCTTCTCGGTCAACTACGGGCTCTCCTACGTCGAGTACGCCTCGACGAGCGCTCGCAACGAGCTGTGGTACGGGACGGAGACCCTTCGCTATCGCCCGGCTCATGACCGACGCCATCAGGTGACGGCCCTCGCAAGCGCGCCCATTTTCGGGGTCAACGCCTCCGTCCGGTGGCAGTACGGGAGCGGGCTTCCCTTCAGCCGCGCGCTCGGGTTCGACGTGTTCATCCTTCCCGATGGATCCCCGGACCTGCTCAATGACCCCGGCCAGCCTCGCGTGATCTACGAGCGTCCGTTCAACGCGCTCCTGCCGACCTACCACCGGCTCGACGTCTCGCTCGACCGGGACTTCCACCTCGGCGCGGCTACGCTGACGGCCCAGCTCGGGCTGATCAATGCCTACGACCGGCGCAACCTCTTCGCCTTCGACATCTTCACGCTCCAGCGTGTGGATCAGCTCCCCCTAATCCCCACGTTCGGCCTCCGGCTGGCGACTGACGGATGACGGCACCTCGCACTCCTGTCCTCGTCCGCCTGCTGGCGGTCGTCCTCGTCGCCGGCCCCCTCGCCGGTGCCCTCACCGGGTGCGAGGAGGAGATCGCCCGCCCGCCGGCGCTCGAGGCGCGGTACACGCTGTGGGGCGCGTTCGACCCGACCTCGGACCACCAGGCGGTCCGCGTGGTCGCCATCACCGACACGATCAGCCAGGGGAGCACGGCCCCGCTACCGGTCACGGTGACCTCGGAGGACCTCGCGACGGGCGCCGTGACGCCGTGGCGCGATAGCGTCGTCACGTTCGCCAACGGCTCGGTGGGGCACATCTACCAGGGGGACTTGCAGCCGGCGTACGGGAGCCGCCACGTGTTGCGCGTGGCCGACGTGAGCGGCGTGGAGACCTCGGCGCTGATCGCGGTTCCGCCGCGGGTGGTTCCGATTCGGCAGGCTCCGGAACTATGGTCCGGCGTGGGCTACCCCTATCTCTGGATCGACGCCCCCCGCCTCAACCACGTCCAGGCCACCTATGTCGTCGAGGAGGCCGGCTGTGTGACCTCGCTCGTCACGCGGGAGCTCATGCCGAGTGCGGCCTCGGCGGTCGAGTTTGGCTGGCGAACCCTGCTCCCCTTTGCCGATGAGGCCAAGGAGCTGCTCTTCAAGTATGAAGGACATCCCATCTCCGTTCGCGAGATCACGCTGAGCGTGGAAGTCGCCAGCGAGGACTGGCGCCCGCCGGGCGGCGTGTTCGACCCCCAGATCATCATCGAGCCAGGAACGATGAGCAACGTGACTCACGGCCTCGGGTTCGTCGGGGCGGCGTACCAGCTCCGCGTGACGTGGAGACCGACGCCTGACGAACTGGCTCGGGTCGCGCTCAAGCAGAATCGATTCGATTGTGGGGCCATTTGAATGGGGGCCGTCATCAACACGCGTCATGAGCATGGGGCGGGGAGGAGGTCGGCGCAGGACGTGGCGGACGGGCCTCCGATGGCCTCCAGCGTGTGGACCTGCTCCCCCTGATCCCCACGTTCGGCCTCCGGCTGGCGACTGACGGATGACGGCACCGTCCACTCCTGTCCTGGCCCGCCAGCGGGCGCTCAGGATGACGGGGTGGGGCAGGGGGCCTGCACAGGGCCCGGGCATCACCGACGACGCCCGCTCGTCCCGCCGCCGCCCCGCCCGCCCCTCCGACCCCGCGACCGCGCACCCCGGGGCGCTGGCGCGACTCCGCCAGCCGGTCCGACGACGCTACGGTCCCGCGACCCGGCACGACCGGCCGGTGACGCGGCGCTACCGGGCCGTGACCTGGCACAACCGCCCCGTGACGCGACGCTACCGGCCAGTGACGAGGCACGACGGGCCGGTGACCTGACACTACGGCAGAGTTCCTCGACGATACCGGCCGGTGACTTGACACTACGGCAGGGTTTCCTGGCGATACCGACCTGCCCGCGCCCGTGCGCTGGCGGCCCCAGGCGCAAGGCAGGGTCCCCGCCCGTCTCGCTCCGGCGCCCCGCTCGCCAGGCCAGCGCGGAGGCCCGGTTCTCGCAGGCCCGCATGGCGGCGGACGACCTCGCCGCGTCCCGTCGGATCTTGGGAGCCTGACCGTCAAGCCGATCCATGTCCGACCGTACCTATTCCGAGCGCGAGGTGGCCGCCATCATCGAGCGCGCCGCGCAGGCTCAGCGCCGCGAGGCGCCCGACGACGCGCCAGGCCTCACGCTGGCCGAGATCGAGCGGGCGGGCCGCGACGCCGGTCTCGACCCGATGCTGCTCCGACGGGCCGCCGCCGAGATCGACGCCGGCCTCCTCTCGGCCGAGGGCGCCCGCCCCGGAACGTCCATCGCCGAGCGCTGGATCGACGGGCCGCTTCGGCCCGAGGCCTGGGAAGACGCCGTCACCGCACTCCGCCTGAAGATCGGAGCCCCGGCCGGTGCGGCGTCGGACACGGGCCTCGTGGGCGATACACGAGAGTGGGTCCACTCCTCGGCCTCGGGCGTGCGGACGACCGTCGCCGCCAGCCCGCGCGGCGATCGGACCCGCGTCCGGGTGGTGGTGCAAGATGCGGTGGTGAATGCGCGGATGCAGGGGACGATCGTCGGTGCAGTCGCGTCGTCCGCACTGGCGCTGCTCGCCGGGGGGCTCGTGGCCGAGGGGGTCGGCCTGGGAGACCTCGCCGGTGTCCTCACGGCGATCGCCGTGTTTCTCGTCGGGACGGCGGCGCTCTCGGAGACGCTCACGCGGCTCTCGCACACGCGCCGCGCCCGCCAGTCCGCCGAGGCCGACCGCCTCGCCGACGACCTCGCGCGCCAGCTGGCGGCGCCCGAGGCCGCGGTGGACGAGCCCGGCCGGGCCGCCGAGCCTCGGATCGAGGCCTCGCTGCTCGATCCGCTCGATGGCGAAAAGGGCGAGGCCCGCCCGGGCGGGCGGCGGACGCGAACCTGAGCCGAATCCGCCCGCCATCCGCGAACGGCGGCGCCGGCTGGCCGTAGCCTGCCCTCCATTATCCGCTGCGCCGATGTCCGACCGTCCGACCTGCTCCTGCGGCCACGACCGCTACCACCACACGACGCGCGCCGAACTCACGCACGGCGGTGGCGGCTGGATCGCGCTGTTCAACGGGATGTCGAGCACGCCCCGGCGGATCGCCTTCTCGTGCCCCGTCTGCGGCGAGACGTTCGAGACGACGACGGATCCGGAGGTTCTGAGTCAATACCGTCGGTACCCCTACATCCGCAAGCCCGACGACGCATGACCCGCCTGCTCCTCCTCGCCCTGCTGGCGACCGCCGCCCACGCGCAGGACACGCTTCGGGTCGCGCTGGAGCCCGTGCCCGGCACCGGCCCGTTCGACGTCGCCCTCGTGCCGGCGCAGGCGCTGGCGGGTCCCGGCCTCGCGCCGCCCTCCGGCCTCCCCGACACGCTCGCCGCCCGCGCCTTCGACGAGCCCGTCTGGGTGCCCGGGACCGAGGGTTGGGAGATCCTCGCGTGGGCCGTCGCCGAGACGGCCGATGGCGGCTTTGTGACGTGGGTCGACACCGACGGGGATCGCGACCTGGGGGACGAGACCGCGCGTCGGTACGCGCCGCTGGCGGTGCCCGAGGGCGAGGACCCGCGCCGGGCCGCCGCCGCCGCCAGTCAGGGCGTCGCGGCCGATACGGTCGCCGTCCGACACGCCGGGCGCGACGTGCGGGTGACGCTCTGGCCCAGCCTCTACAACGTCGGCGCCGACGGCGAGCCGCTGCGCGACCCCGACGGCGCGACGGCGATCTACGTCCGTGTGGGGCTCCACCAGCGGGGCACGCTCGCGCTCGGCGGAACGACGCATCCCGTGCTCGTCGGCCGCTCGTCGGGCACGGAGGCGCCGTACACGGACGAGACCACGCGCGTGCGGGTCGGGGACGGCGAGCCCGTCGGCGTGGGCGACGTCGTGCGGCTGGCGGACCGCGCCGTGCGCGTCGTCAGCATGGAGGCCGACGGCTCGGCGCTTCTGCTGCTCTCGGAATGACGACCTGGCCCCAGCACAACGCCTCCGACGCCGAGTGGAACGACTGGCGGTGGCAGATGCGCCACCGCGTCTCCGACGTCGAGACGCTGGAGCGCTACATCCGGCCGACGCCCGGCGAGCGCGAGGCCATCGAGGCGACGCGCGACGTCTTCCGGTGGACCATCACGCCGTACTACGCGAGCCTGATGGACGCGCTCGACCCGGCCTGCCCCATCCGCCAGCACGTCGTGCCGCAGGCGGCCGAGGTCGCGCCCGACATCGTCGGCGTCGTCGACCCGCTCGACGAGGTCGGCCACAGCCCGGTCAAGAACCTCGTCCACAACTACCCGGACAAGGTCGCCTTCTGCGTGACCTCCGAGTGCGCCGTCTACTGCCGCTACTGCCTCCGCAAGCGCATGGTCGGCGACGCCGACTTCATGATGCGCAAGGACGAGCTCCGCGAGGGGCTGGCGTATCTCCGCGCGCACCCCGAGATCCGCGACGTCCTCCTCACCGGCGGCGACCCGCTCGTGTTCTCGGACGCCAACCTCGACTGGCTGCTCGGCGAGCTGCGGGCGATCCCGCACGTCGAGGTCGTCCGCCTCGGCAGTCGGTTGCCCGTGGTCAACCCGATGCGGATCACACCGGAGCTGTGTGCGGTCCTGGCGCGGCACCACCCGGTCTGGCTCAACACCCACTTCAACCACCCGAAGGAGCTCACGGCGGAGGCCGTCGCCGCCTGCGAGCGGCTGGCGGACGCCGGCGTGCCCGTCGGCAACCAGTCGGTCCTGCTGGCGGGCATCAACGACGACGCGGAGACCATGACGGCGCTCTGCAACGGCCTCGTCGCCGCGCGCGTCCGGCCGTACTACGTCTACCAGGCCCAGCTCATCGGCGGAACGGCGCACCTTCGGACGCCCATCGAGACGGGCATGGGGATCCTGCGCGCCCTCCGTGGCCATACGTCGGGCTTCGCGGTCCCGACCTACGTCCTCGACACGCCCGACGGCAAGGTGCCGCTGACGCGCGACTACGTCCTCGGCCGGGCCGACGACCACGTGGTGATGGAGACGACGCGGGGCACGCTCTGGGCCGAGCCGAACCCGCTCCCTGCGGGCTACGAGCCGCCCGTCCGCCTCCCCGAGATCGCGATGCCCGAGGGCGTGCGCACGGTCCCGACCGGCGCGCCGCGGTTCGTCTACGCCGAGCCCGCGTAGCCGCCGCGCGCGGGCAGCGACCGCCAGGCGGCGGCGGTCGGGATGTAACAGGGGCGGCAGGGCTCCGTAGCGCGTTTCTCTCTCCGACCTCGCCCTGTGTCCGACCTCGCGGTTCCCGCCCTCGCTTCGCCTCTGCCTCAGGCCGTTTCCGATCCCGAGGGCCAGGTCGAGCCGCCGGGGCCGAGGCTTGGAGGACGGTTCTGGGGGGTGCTGGCGGTCGCCGTCCTGTTCATGACGGTGACGCACGAGTTCGGGCACTGGGTCGTCTACACGCTCCTGGGCTACGACGCGACCATGACCTTGAACACGGTCAGCATCGACGGGGACGCGACTCAGGCCTGGCACAAGCTCCTGGCGAGCGCACTCGGGCCTGGCGTCACCATTCTCCAGGCGGTCGTGGCGTACGTGGCCCTCCGGAGGGGCGCCGCCGACTGGGTCTTCTCCTTCCTCGTGTCGCCGTTCGTGTACCGCCTGCTCGCGATGGGTGCCAACGTCGGGATGCTGAACGACGAGGGGCGGCTGAGCGAGGCCGCCGGGCTCGGCGGGTTCACCCTCTTCGCCGTCGTCTGCACGGTCCTGCTCGTTCTCGTCGTCGACGTGTCGCGGCGGCGTGGGTATTCCTGGAGACGCGTCGCGCTGGCCGCCTGGGTGACCTCGCTGTATGTCGGCGCCATCGTGATGGCCGACAATCTGGCGGGCGGGCTCCGGTTGCTCTGATCGCACCCGCCGCCGTCTCTGGTCCGGGTCGGAACGGCGCAGGCGAGGGCTTCGAGGTCGCCGCGCCGTTGCCCACGTGTCCGCGCCCATCCACGATGTCCGACGGCCCGGCAATCGACCCCGACGCGCCCGCCTGCGGTGCCTCCTACACACCCGGCGGCGACCTCATGCCGATCCGCGCTGGTGCCGCCAGGTTGGGCGGGGATACGGGGGTGGATCGGGCGGCTCCCGGGGAGCACACCGTCGAAGGTCGACAGGTGTTGAATGGGGAAGATGGAAGGTCTAGACTTACGGCCTCACTCACCCTCTCCCGTTATGGTTACCGTCGTTCGTCGCGTCGACCCGATTTCCGCGGCCAAGATCAGCGCGGCCGTCTACGCCATCATGGCCCTCGTGGCCGCCCTCCCGATGGGCTGCGCCATGAGCCTGATGGGCTCCGCCTTCGACGACGGCGGCGGCATCGGGGCCGGGATGGGGCTGATGGCGATCATCCTCTACCCCATCTTCGGGGCCATCGCCGGCTTCATCGGCGGGCTCATCGGCGCGTTCGTCTACAACCTCGTCGCCGACCGCATCGGCGGCGTCGAGATCGAGCTGGACACGCTCGACCGCGAGCCGGACATCCTCTAGTCGTACGTGTCCGTCGGGACGGGGCCGTCGAGGACCGTCGCCACGCTCCGGCGGGCCACCAGCTGCGAGACCCCGGCCACCACGCTGGCGGCGAGCGTCCACGTGAGGGCCTCGGGCCAGGTGAACTTGGCCGAGGCCGGGTTCAGCGGCGGGTCCTCGCCGGTGGCGGCGTTCCAGCCCTTCTTCAGGAGGGTCTGGGTGGCGAACGACGCCGCCATGGCGGCGCCGCTGGACAGAAGGAGCCAGCGGTGCTTGCGAGAGAGCTTCCTCATCAATCGATCGGGGAGTGAGAAGGGGATACGGGCCACGCCCGCAAGAGGTCGCCCCGCGCCTCCATCTCAGCGCCTCCCCGACCCGCGGGCGACGACCGCCAGCACCCTGCGCCTCCCTGACCCGCGAGGGGAGAGGCCGCGCCAGCGGTCCGCGAGGCTCCGCCCGACCCGGGGAAGGCTCTGCCAGACCCGAGGAAGGCCCTGCTTGACTCGGGAGAGCCTCCGCTTGACCCCGGGGAGGCTCTGCTAGACCCGGGAGAGGCGTCGCTACCGATGCGCGGCGCTCCGCTCGACCTGCGCGAGGCTCCGCCACCGATGCGCGGCGCCTTCCTACCGATGGGGGAGCCGTTCCTAACGATGCGCGACGCCTCCCTAACGATGGGGGGCGAGCCTGCGCAGGCGGGCCCGGCGCGCTCAGACGGCGGCGGGCTCGGCCGTCGTGGCGCCGCCGCAGGACGAGCCCGCGCCGGCCGTGCACCCGTAGCAGTGGCGCTCCGTGCGCACCGAGCGGGCCTGCCACGCGTCGAGGTCGAAGTCGGCCACGTGCGCGAAGGGCACGGCGGCGTCCATCGCCAGCTGCTGGTTGAAGTCGCAGTCGTAGACGCGCCCGTCCCAGCCGACCGAGATCGTGTTGCGGCACATGAGCCCGTCGAGCGTCGCCGGGTTGAAGGCCGTCAGGAGGCGCTCCATGTAGGCCGCCAGCTGGCCCTTCTCCAGCAGCCACTCCAGGTAGCGGCTCATGGGCATGTTGTTGAGCGCGAAGAGGCGGTCGAAGGTGACGCCGTGGTTGCGCTCCAGCGCCGCCTTCCACTCGGCCTCCAGCGACGCCTGCGCGCCGGCCAGGAAGCTCCCGACGGGGTTGGTGACGAGCGTGAGCACGCGCTGCGGGTCGCCCTGCCCGTAGCCGGCCTCGTTGAGCGCCCGGAGCGCGCGGATGGACTTGTCGTAGGTGCCGTCGCCGCGCTGGGCGTCGGTGCCGAGCTGGCGGTAGTGGGGCAGCGAGCAGGCCACCTCGACGCCGCGCTCGGCGAGCCACGCCGGCAGGTGCTGGTAGCGCCGGACCGTCAGGATGGTCAGGTTGCAGCGGTCGATGACGTGGAGCCCCCGCGCCACACACTGGTCGACGAGATACTCAAAATGCGGGTTGAGCTCCGGCGCGCCGCCGGTCAGGTCGACGGTGTGGAGGCTGCCGCCCCGCTCGTGGGCCTGGATGTGGTCGATGGCCGCGAGGCACGCGTCGACCGTCGCCCGGTCCATGTTCTCGTCCACGCGGTCCGGCCCCGAGTCCACGTGGCAGTGCCGGCAGGTCATGTTGCACAGCTTGCCGACGTTGATCTGGACGATCTCCAGGGGCGCCGGCGTAAGCCCGCGCTCCCAGCCGCTGGCGACGAGGTCGGCGTGGAAGCGGCCGGAGCCCGTCGGGCCCGCGTCGAGGCCGACGGCGTCGAGCGCCGCCAGCTGCGCGGCGGGCGCGGCGAGCGGCGTGCGGCGGCCGTAGAGGCTCGTCGTCCGCTTCGGGCCGTCCATGACGTCGGCCAGGAGCTCGGCCGAGAGGACGGGGAGGGGGAGCGCGGTGCCGTCGCCGGTGTCCATGGGGTCGGGGGAATGGGAGGTCGTCCTACAGCGGTCGCGGGCCGGTCACATCATCTGAGACTTCGCGACGTCCATCATCTGGAGGCCGTGCACGAGCGAGGCCCCGCCGCGGATGGCGCAGGCCACGTGGACGGCCTCGGTCATCTGCTCCAGGTCGGCGCCCTTGGCGAGCGAGTCCTGCGTGTAGGCGTCGATGCAGTAGGGGCACTGGACCGCGTGGGCGACGGCGAGCGCGATGAGGGCCTTTTCGCGGGCCGTCAGCGCGCCGTCCTCGAACACCTGGCCGTAGTAGCTGAAGAAGGCGTCGGCGAGGGGTTTGGAGCCCTCTCCGATCTCAGAAAAGCGGGGGAGATGCTCGGGCTTGTAGTAGGTGTCCACGGGGGAGAGGAAGCAGGGGCGGGCAAGCTAGGGGGCGGGCGCTACCGCCGCCAGCGGGCGCGCGTCGGGCGTCGGATGGTTGTGGTGTGTCCGCCAGACGGATACCTTACAGGTTCCCTCCCACGTGGTCGGCCCCGGCCCGACCGTGCGCTCGTGACCCTCGTCGGCTGGCTCCTCCTCTTCGTCGCTCTCGCCGCGGTGGGCGCCTACGTCGTGCGCCGCCCGCGCCCGAAGGTACCGGCTCGGACAGTCCCCAGGGTCCCCGCGGCGTCCGACGAGCTGGGCAGCCTCGGGCTGTCGGAGGTCCGCCCCGCCCAGCCGAGGGCGGACGACGAGGCGGGGGACGCGGCGCCCGTTCCGCGCGAGGCCTCGGCGACGCCTGCGGCCGCTCGGTCGGCCTCCGGCCTGTCCGTGGGCGTCTCCGCCGGCCCGTCCGACGGGGTGCTCGGCGGCCCGCGCCCGGCGCGTCCGCGCGTGCCCACCTCCATCGCCGACGACGGCCCCTGGGAGGGCCCGACAGTGCCGCACCTGATCGCCTCGCTGGCGGCCCACGTCGGCGCTCCGGTCGCAGTCGTCCGCCACGACGGCGAGGCCTTCGCGGTCGAGGCGCGCAGCGACGGCGGCCCGCTGACGCCAGTTCGGGGCCGGCCGCTGCTGCTCGACGGCCCCTCGGCGCTGGGGCCGGA
>CAYPVZ010000014.1:0-20318 GCA_964414235.1 uncultured Rhodothermales bacterium
CGCGCGGGCCGCGCGTGGGGGGCCGGTGGGGCCGGGGGGCAGTCGGACGGCGCTTGGGCGGGTGGGGGCGGGGCATCAAGCTAGCGCGGGCTCGGGAGGGGCGGGACCTGGAGACGGGGCGGACCGGGCGAACGTTGCAGGGCATGGGAGCGGGCGCCCACCGGACAAGCAGGCCGTGTCGTCGTCGAGGAATCTGTGAACGAAGGGGAGAAGCTGGCGGCCAATCTGCCTGTTTGAGGCGCCTCCGGGGACTTGGCGGTGATGTGATCCATGTGCCTGGGGAGACCCGCCCAATGCGCGCGTCTGGGGCGTAACCCGACGAACCCGAGACCGTAGGGCGCGTCCGTCGGTCGGCTCGTGCCTGCTCCCGTGCGGTTCGTGACGCCGACGTGCTCTCGCGGCTTCCGGACACAACTCCCGGTCGCCGCTCCCGTTGCTTGCGCCGCAGACTCACCCCCATGTCCCCCATGCCCGTCCGATACCTCCTCCTTGCCCTCCTTCTCGCGCTCGCCGCCCCGGCGTTCGCCCAGGGAGCGGCCGGCGGGGCCGTCACCGCCCACGTCGTCGACGCGGAGACCGGTGAGGCGTTGCCGCAGGCCACGCTCGCCCTGTACACGCTCCCCGACACCACGTTCGCCACGGGCGGCGCGGCCGATGTCGACGGGCTCGTCCGGATCGACCCGGTCCGTCCCGGCCGCTACACGGCCCGCGTCAGCTTTGTGGGCTACGTGACCCAGACGCTCGGCGACGTGACGGTGAGCACAGGCGCCCCGACCGATCTCGGCGACATCCGGCTGGCGGCGAGCGCCGCCGTGCTCGGCGAGGCCGAGGTGACGGCCCAGCGCGAGTTCGTCGAGCAGCAGGCCGACCGGACGGTCTACAACGTGCAGGAGCAGGCCGTGACGGCCGGCGGCAGTGCCATCGAGACGCTCCAGACGCTTCCGTCGCTGGAGGTGGACACGGACGGCAACATCTCGTTGCGCGGCAACCAGAACGTCGTGATCCAGATCAACGGCCGGCCCGTGCCGGTGCGTGGGGCGTTCCTCGCCGCGCTGCTCCGCCAGATCCCGGCCGACAAGGTCGAACGCGTCGAGGTCATCCCGAACCCGTCGGCCAAGTACGAGCCCGACGGCATGGGCGGCATCGTCAACATCGTGCTCGCCGAGGGCACCGACCGCGGGCTTTCGGGTGGCCTCACCTTCGGCGGTGGTACGGAGCTTTCGGGCCAGGTCGGCGCGAACGTGGCTTACCAGCAGGGGAAGTGGGACACCAATCTCCAGTATGGGTACCGCTACGGCCAGCGCGATATCTCGACGGCGACCGCGACCCGGCTCGAAACGCAACAGAACACCTTCGACATCGAGACGATCGGAGCGACTGGCAGCAATGAACAGTCGCACTTCCTCAACGGCTCGGCGACGTACTCGCTCGCCGAAAAGACGACGCTGACGGCTGAGGGGTCGTTCGGCCTTCGCGGCGGCGGCTCGGAGGGGCTGACCGATTTCGAGCGGGCGACGGACAACGGTGCACCGGTGCCGTCGTCCCGAACGACCGACAACGACCAGGATGGCCTCAACGGCGACCTCGCGCTCGTCTTCCGTCGCCAGTTCGAGAACGCCGGCGCCGGCAACGGCGCGCAGGGCGGCCAGGGGGGCGGCATGCGCGGCGGCCCGATGGGCTTCGGCGGCTCCCGCGGTGGCGGGGGCACCCAGAGCGACCACGAGCTGGCGGTCGAGACGCGCTACAACCGGTTCGACAACGAGTCCGACGGTTACTTCTCGGACTTCCTGGCGGACCGTGCCCTCAGCGGCGTCCAGCAGCAGGGTACCGATCAGGTCAACAACGAGGCATCGTTCCAGGTCGATTACACGCGCCCCATCGGAGCCGGCAAGCTGGAACTCGGCGGCAAGGCCTCGACCGAGTGGGTCTCTAGCGCCAGCGAATACCTCACTGGCGACACGGATGACGACCTCGCGATCGACATCGACCAGACGAACGCGTTCGACTACGACCGCCAGATCTTGGCGGGCTACGTTCAAGGGGCCCGGGGCATCGGGCCGCTCCAGGTGCAGGTAGGCCTCCGCGCCGAGGTCGCCAGCCGGAGCTTCGACCTCCAGACGCCGCTTCCGGAGGACTACAACCCCGGCTACGACCTCGACGCGGCGACCTCGCAGACCTACACGAGCTTCTTCCCGAGCGCGTTCGTGACGTACTCGTTCGGCCCGGGCTCGATCATCAAGGGGTCGTACTCGCGCCGGATCGAGCGGCCCCGGACGTTCTTCCTCAATCCGTTCCCGGACCTCTCGGACACGACGTTCGTCCGGGTCGGGAATCCGACCCTCAAGCCGGAGTACACGGACTCGTACGAGCTCACGCTCCAGTACAAATTCTTCGCGACGCTGACTCCGTTCTTCCGGCGGTCCACCGACGTCATCGACCGCCAGAACTATGTCGACCCGGAGACGGGCAACCAGCTGTTCACGGTCGGCAACATCGGATCGCGCACGAGCTACGGCGCGGAGCTCACGTTCTTCGGTGCGCTCGGCCCCGTCCGCGGGTTCGTCTCGGGCAGCGCCTACCAGGCCGTGCTGTCGGATCCGAGCACGGAGAACATCAAGGCGCTGGCCTATGATGGGCGGGCGAGCCTCCAGTTCAAGGTCCGGGAAGGGACCGACCTTCAGGGCTTCGTGTTCTTCCGTGGCCCCCAGCAGTCGCTCACCGGCCGCCAGAAGGGGTTTGCCTTCTCAACGATCGGGGTCAACCAGCGCCTGAGCCCGCAGCTCTCGCTGGCGGCGCGCGTCAACGATCCGTTCGGGTTGGCACGGTTCGAGTTCGAGTCGGACAACGAGAGGAACGGCACCCTCACACAAAGCCACACGGAGTTCGATCCGAACATCCGGCAGGCGTCGTTCACGCTCACCTACACGTTCGGCTCCAGCCAGAACCGCCCGCAGCAGACCCCGCAGCCGCAACAGGGCGGCATGGACGGTGGCATCGGCTTCTAGCGGATTCGGCTCTCCGATTCAAAGAGGGGCGGTGGGCGCAGGTCCATCGCCCCTCGTCGTTTGTGGAGTAAGTCATGGATGCGAACGGACGATACCGGACGCTCGCCGTGCCTCTCCGATGCGCCCTCTCGTCTCCGCCGCTTCGATCGCCCTTCTGGGCCTGGGGTCGTACTGGCTCCTCACAAACGGCTTCGGGCCGAAGTCTGAAACGGTCGCGTCTTCCTCCTCGGTCGTTGAGACGACAAACGACGTCCTCGTCGTCGGCCGCTCTCCTGCGTCGCCAGCGGGAGGAGGAGCGTCGGCGGCTCCCTCGCACCCTCATAGGCAGGCGCTGAAGCCGACAGTCCGAACGGACCTCGTGACAGTGTCGTACGACGTCGAGGGCGCGACGCCAGCCGAGATCCTCCAGTCGCTCGTCGAGCGCGGCCCGAGCGCCGACGGGGAGACGTTCTTCGGGCTCACCGAGGCATCGGTCGACCTCCAGTACGACACGGTGCCGGCCGAAGTCGGCTGCACCATCGGCCATGTCGCTGTCGTGCTCCACCTCACGGTCACGATGCCCGACTGGACCGTGGCGGCAGGGACCGATCCGGCTCTAGGCCGAGATTGGAGCCGTTTCCGCCGTGCACTTGCAGCGCACGAGGGCGGTCACCGCGCCATCGCCGAGGATGGCGCGAACGCGCTGCTCGATGCCGTTCACGACCTCCACCGCACGACCTGCAATGGGGTGCACGAAGAGGCTAACCAGCGGCTGGAGCGGATCCAGGCCGACATTGAGGCCGCTCATCAGCGCTATGACACTGAGACTGACCACGGCCTAACCGAAGGCGCCATCTGGCCAATTCCGCGATAGGCGCTTCGAGCATTGCTGGCAGGGCTGGCGTAGGTCCTCTAAGCGGAGAGTGATTCTGATAGCGGGAATCACTCTGTGTACAAAGTAGGTACGCGGTGTGTCTGTTTGTGAGACGGGCGGGGCTCGGGTTCGGGTGTTGCGAGTGACTATTTGTATCCATTTGATTCTGGGCCTGTCTCGTGAAGAACCAGATGGCCTTGAAGAGCAGGTGGCGGATCCCGACAATCCTTGGACAATGGGCGGGGCCTGCTGCCATGGTTCTGGCAGGGATCGTGCTGCTAGCCATGAAGGGGTACCTCGGTTCAATTGAGGCAGGGGGACGGCTAGAAACTTCAGTAGAGTCCCCGCTCCGCCCCGATGCGGTCGCGGTAAGTCTCTCGTCGGGAATCCTCCAGGACCTGTTCGGGGCGCGTTCTTGGGGACCAGAGGACCGGATCCTTCTGATGGTTCTCGGGACGGAGGTGTGTGGGGCTAGCCTCGTCGAGGCTGAGGACTGGGCCGAGCGCGCACTTCAGCTCTCAGGAGAGGGACGCATTCACCCTGTCGGCCTCGTGCTAAACGAATCGGTGGCTACAGCTGAGCGCTTCGCGACGGTCGCTGAACTCTCGTTCCAGACCCTGTCTAGCGCCGATCCTGCACTTCGAGAATCGTTTGGTTTCTCGTTGAATCGGCTGAGTCGGCAACTCGTCGTGCTCCTTGATCCCACTAGCGGTGCCGTTCTCGATAGTCGTTACCTGTCAAATGGATTGACCTCGCCCGTTGCCAAAGACCAATTCCTGTATGCCCAGGGGTAGGTCCTCCGTGTCGCGACACAGGTGGGCCACTCCGTCTTCTCTCGTCCCCCCTCCTACTCTCTCTCACCATCATGTCCCATTTTTCTCAAACCTCTTCTAGGGGAATCGCGGCTCGTCTCTTCGCCTGGGCTGCGGCGGTTGCTGTGCTCGTCGGAGCCGCCGCACTTCCAGACGCTCGGGCCGAGGCGCCGGTCGTCGGTCCCGAAGCGGGGTGCTACTTCTGCCTCAACGACGGGAGCTCTTCGAACCAGTGCTATTCGTCTTCCGGGAGCGGGTGGACTCACTGCGCCCGTGGTTATGCGCACTGTGGGTTCGGGGGATCGTCCTGTCTCTCAGAAGGCTGAGAAGGCTGCAGTGATGTGTATCGAGCGGGGCCGGATCCGCTCTTGCGGAAGAGGGGTCCGGCCTTGCGACTGAAGAGCCTTGTCTCTGATGCTCGATGCGGGCTTAGAGTCAGGAATGAAGGATGGGTGTGTTTGTTCAGTCAGGTGGCCCAAATGGCCTCCTGTTGTGAAGTGGTGCCCTGGTAGCTATAATCGACTATGGCGTACTTAGTCCTCCTCGTTTCACTCGCGCTGGCGGCCAGTTTGCCAGGCATCGAGCCTCACGAGGCGTCGGTGGAGACGATGGAGCTTCGAGAGGCACTCGTCCTCGGTGCAGACTCCAGACGTGCCGACACGATGTTCGGAGATCCCTCGTGGGTCGGCACTGACGGAGCAGGGAACCTCTATATAGCCGATCAGCTTTCGCTCAGGATCAAGGTGTTTGATCGCCGGGGCCGGTTCGTCCGGGCCCTTGGGGGCCGGGGGCGTGGCGAGGGGCGGTTCTTAAGTCTCGCAGGCGTCAGCGTGACCTCGGACGGGACTGTTCTCGGCATCGACCAGATGGGAGGGAGGTTCACGTGGTTCTCTCCCAGAGGGGATGTTCAGACGGTTCCGCTTGACCCTCAAACCGTGACGTGGCCGAGATCGATCACATCATCTCCCCAGGGCTATTTCCTCCTCTACCGGCGGGAGGGGACCGGCGCGATAATCCATCAGTTCAGCACCGACCTCGGTCGACCTCTCCGGTCGTTCGGGTCCGCAGAGGTCGTCATTGGGCGCCGGGATTCGTTCCTGGACGACTTCTCTTTTGTGGCGCCGGGCGCTCTTGCATGGTGGGGAAGCCGGTTGGCGGTCGCGCCGGCAGTGTGTGATGGTCGAGTGACCACATTCACGGTGGAGCCAGAGGATTCCGCTCCCAGGATCTTACACGGAGTGCGACCACGTCGTTCTCTGGAGCGGGTCGAGACGCCTACGAATGCCCCCGATGTGACGGTGGTAAGCGGTCCTGAAGGACCCCGAGCAGCGCGCCTATTTTGCAGGAGCGCGGGACTCGTGGCTCTGGCGGGTGGGCGCCTCGCGCACTTCAGCGTCCGACGGCAGGAGAGCGGTGAGGTTCTTTTCGTCGAGGTGTTCGATGCAGAGGGGAGGCTCACCTCCTCGAGCATCATTGATGAGGTCCGGATTTCATCGACTCCGACCCCATATCTCCCAGTCCAGGTGTTCGATGGGGGCAGCGGACGGATCGCTGTAATCGACCGGACGGGAGACGTGCCGCTCGTTCGTGTCTACGAGGTGGCCACGGTATGAGACTCCGGGAGCGGCCCTCTATGCTCTCGCACTACCTCCTCGTTATCGGGAGACGCCTTCGGAGAGAGCTCCAGTTCTCCCTAACCAACATTCTTGGGCTGGCTGCCGGAGTCGCGACTACGCTCATTCTCGTCGACGTCGTCGCCCTTGAGACGTCGTACGACGCGGATCTTCCAGCTGCTGAGCGGACATATCGCATCGCCTACGAAACGTCTTTCGGTGGAGTCGAGCAGGCCTATGCACGAGGCCCTAGCGCCCTCCTGCCGGCCCTGGAGTCGGCCTTCCCTGAGGTTGAAGCAGCCACCGTTCTGATTGGGCACAGCGACGTGCTTGTCCAGAGGGAAGGGCGGGACCTCGAGCTGGGGCAGACGTACTACGCGACCCCATCGGTCCTTGAAGTATTTCCACGCTCCATCGTAGACGGGGACAAGAAGTCAGCTCTTTCTGAGCCTGGGGCCATAGTCTTGACTCTCGAGACGGCCCAACGGCTATTCGGCCAGGCCGACGTGGTAGGACAAGCTCTCCAACTCAGCAACGGTGCGACGTATACCGTAACGGCCGTTCTTGGCTCGGCCGGCCCGACACACCTGGGCTATGACGCGCTCGTCTATGCTCCGCCAGGGCTGCTATCCGTGTGGAACGGGTTTGTCGCATTGACCTATGCCCGCATACGGCCAGGTGTGGACCCTGATCGGTTTGAGCAACGTGTCGCCGAGTACGTGGAGGCGAACGCAGTCAACGGATGGGGAGACATTCTCGACCCATTCCTTCAATCCGTTCAGAGCATCCATCTCGGTTCCCACTTGGAAGCCGAGGCGGGGCGAAACGGGACTGAGCGGTCGGTTTGGATCCTGGGGCTGGCAGCGGTGCTCACGCTGCTCATGTCGGTATCGAACTACGTCAACCTTACCCTCTTGAGGTCGATGCATCGAGTCGGCGAGGTTGGGCTCCGAAAGTCACTGGGAGCTACGCGGGGGCAGGTGGTGACGCAGTTCCTCGGGGAGTCCGTCATGCTCACTGCACTGGCGGTTCCGATTGCTCTTCTCGTGTACGTCGTCCTCCAGCCTGTGGTCGCGCCGGAGGTTGCGCTCTGGGAGCGAGGGCCCAGAGCCATCGTGATCCTTGGGGTGGGACTCCTCGGGATCGTGCCAGTTGTGGGAGGGCTCGCCGGGGTTTACCCGGCGGTGCTCCTCGCTCGAACGGGGCCGGCATCCGCCTTGCGTGGGGGAGGGACCTCCGGCCTCCGAGGGGTCGGCGTCCGTAGAGCCCTGATGGGCTTCCAGTTCGCCGTCACCATTGCATTCGTGCTGACGGCGACGGTGGTGGCCACCCAAATGCGCTACATCGCCTCGAAAGACCTCGGCTACCAGCCCAGCCGCGTCCTCTACGGTACGCTCTGGTCGACGTTGAGCCCCTCAGAGTTTGAGGGCTTCGCTCGGGAGATCCGGGAGATCCCGGGCGTTGAAGCCGTGACGTTTGGAGAGTTACCTGGTGTAGAGACGGGGGGCTACTTCGCAGAGGATCCGACCGGCCGGTCGCTGCTGGTCCATCGCTACGTCGTCGGGGAGGACTACGAGAAGACGCTCGGCATCAAGATGGCTAAGGGACACCCCTTGAGCCCGGAGGAATCCGGGCTTCTGCTCAATGAGACGGCCGTCCGCCATCTCGGGTTGGCAACTCCACTCGGAGAACTGTTGACGGTCGACGGGCAGACGCTCCCCGTCGTCGGCGTGATGAAAGATTTTCACTTCTTCTCGCTGCATGATCCCATTCCGCCCCTGTATGCCTATGCCCCGAAGGCAGCCGGTCCCTACCTCCTCGTCCGAACCAATCCTGCCCAGGCTGGCATCGTCGCCCAGCGGGTGGCGGATCGATGGGATCGCAGAGGGCTCGGTACACCTCTCGACATGCAGAGCCTTGCTGCTCATCTGGGCACGGAGTATCGCGAAGAGGTCCAACTCGGGCGGCTCTTGACCACGTTCGCCTTCCTTGCAGCGGTGATCGCCTATGTCGGGCTGTTTACACTGGTCTCGTACGTGATTGCCAGGAGGCAGAAGGAACTGGCAATCCGGCGCGTGCTCGGGGCTCCGCTCAGCGGGTTGGTCTGGTTGATCGGTTCGGAGGGGGTCCTGGTTTTCTTGGCCGCGGCTGTTGGTGCGGTCGGGTGCTCAGTCGTCGCCGGGCGGGCTTGGTTGGAAGGTTTTGAGTACAGGGCGGGAATCCCAGGCGATGCCTTCCTGACGATTATCGTGGCTACGTTGGTGTGCAACGTAGCGCTGTCTGCGATTCATGTGATTAGGGAGGGGCGGAACTCCCTCGCGATCTCCCTGGCGGATCAGTAGAGTCCCGGGCGCTCCGTCACGCCCACTGTACCCATGTAGCCTCTCGTTGTCCCATGTATCATACTCCTGGATTCGTTGTCGCGTGTGTCCTCATTGCTGGATGCCATCAGGCAGGTGGCTCGGGCGTGTCGCCATATGAAACGCTGCCTGTAGAGTTGTACTCGGAGTTGGAGGGGCATCCTGTTGTGCCTCAGCCTGAAGTCACTCAGCAGCCGGAGGAGGTGCTTGAAGAGCCCCCGCTCCCTCAGGAGGCCTCGCTGGAAGCTGTTGTGGAGGAAGGACCTGGCGAGGTTGCCAAGACACGTATTGAGGGCGTCATCTACGACCCGGATGGAGAACCTGCGATAATGGCGAATGTCGTGTATGAGGAGGGGCTAATGGGGGCTGCGACCGACTATGAAGGCCATTTTGTTCTAGTCGGGTTGCCCGTCGGCCACCATTCACTCGTCGCGACCCATCCGAGTGGGCGGGCGGTTGTCGATGTAGAGGTTCCTGGAGAGGGGACAGCGACGTTCGATATCCACCTGCATGTCGGGTCAGTCGGCGCCGTGGCGGCTAGACGATAAGAGGCCCTTCTGTAGAGCGTACATGGTCAGGTCCGCGTCTGTCCGAAGGCCAAGCTTCGTTGTCACCCGCCGGCGGTAGGTGCTGATGGTTGCTGGGGTGACGGCGAGTTGGTCGGCGATCTCGCGACGAGTCTTTCCTCCCGAGATGGCGCGGACGACCTGAATCTCCCGGGTCGACAGCGGGGCACGTCCGGGCAGGCGGTCACCCTGCATGGCTAGGTGCTGGGCTAGAGCGCTTCCTGCGAGTCCACTCACGTACCGTTTCCCTTCGGATAAGGCCTGAAGTCCTTCCGCGAAGCGGGAGGCCGTGTCCGTTTTCGTTACACACCCGGTGGCTCCCAGGGCGAGCAGGCGGGCGACTAACTGGCCGTCCATCGCGGCCCCCGTCATCAGAATCGGGAAATGGGGGCGTTCGGCCTTGGTCCTCCGAAGGACTTCCACGCCATCAATTCCCTGGAGGTCGAGGTCGAGGACGGCTGCATCACAGCCGTTCTGCCGGATGTGTTCGAGCGCGGCATCTCCCGTTTCGGCTTCCCCGCTCACCGAAAGCCCGAAGCAGGATTCGACGAGAGTGCGGAGTGCCTGACGAACGAGTGGGAACTGGTCAGCTACGAGGACGCGGAGCATGGGAGGGTCAGGGAAAGATGTCGATAGGGCGTGTTGGGCTGGGAGGAAAGAGAGCAGCTTCCGGTCAGGTGTTGAAGCGTGGTCAGAGAGGTAGAGACGCTTTGGCCAGCATCTAGCCGGGATCCGTGCAGCGGGAGAATACAATCACCAGGCGATAGGTGGTCGGTTCTCTGATTTCGCTTGGGAGACTACTGAAAGGGGGAAAAGTTGGGAGGCCGCTTTTCGAGGAAGGCAGTGAATGCCTCCTTCGCCTCGGGCGACTCGAGTCGCTCCACGAACACTGCCCCCTCGTGCGCCATCGCCTGCCCAATAGCCTCGGCCGTGTCGTGGCGGAGGAGCGCCTTGGTCTGCCGGATTGCAGCGGGCGGCTTCTGAGCGAGCACAGCGGCCCGTTCCAGTGCGTGAGCCACTGGGTCGGGAACGACGGCATTGACGAGGCCGACGCGGTAAGCCGCCTCGGCCGTGAACGCCTCGCCGAAGAGCAGCATCTCAGCCGCACGCGCCGCTCCCGCCAGTCGCGGAAGGAGCAGGCTCGACGCGGCCTCCGGCACCAGCCCGAGGTCCACGAATGGCATCTTGAAGACGGCGTTCGGCGCGGCGTAGGCGAGATCGCAGTGGAGTAGGATCGTGGTTCCAATGCCAATAGCTGGGCCTTCAATGGCGGCGAAGAGCGGTTTCGGGAAGCTGGCGGCGGCTTGGAGGAACCGGAAGACCGGGCTGTCGGGACCGGTCGGTGGGTCCATCATGAAGTCGCCGAGGTCGTTGCCGGCCGTGAAAACACCGTCGCGCCCGCTGAGGACGACGGCCCGTACTTTCGGGTTGTCGGCGGCCTCGTTCAGTGCGCCGGCCAGGGCGGCATACATGGCGCGCGTGAGCGCGTTCTTCTTCTCGGGTCGGTCGAGTGCGAGGTGGAGGACGCGGTCGTTAAGGGTAGAGGCGACGTGAGGGGCGTCGAGCATCGGGACGAGGAGAGGGGGAGGGTAAGCTAGCGGGCCTCACGAGGCTGGCGGCGTGGCCCGCCAGCTCGGAGCCCAAACGGGACCGGCGCGTATCTTGACGCCCCTCTGCCCCGATTCGCGATGCCTGTCGCTCTCGCTGCTCCTCATGCAGCCTCCGTCGATCGCCTCCGTGACCGGAGCCTGCCGCTTGCCGTGCAGGCTGCCCTCATCGTCGGAACGGCGGTGCTGACGGGCTTGCTCGCCCAGTTTGAGATTCGTCTCTACCTCTGGGAGGTCCCGCTGACGCTCCAGTCGCTCGCCGTCTATAGCGCTGGGCTGTTCCTCGGCTGGCGAAACGGGCTGCTGGCGATGGCGCTCTACCTCATCCTCGGCCTCGCCTTCCCTCTCTTCTCCGGGGGCGCGAGTGGTCTCGCCCACCTGTTCGGCGCGTCGGGCGGCTACCTCCTCGCGTTCCCACTGGTCCCGCTCGTGGCCGGCGCCGTTACCGAGCAGAGCCGCGGCGTCAGGCGGTCCCTCCTCGGGCTCGCCGCGGGCTCGGCTGTCCTCTTCGCCTGCGGCGTTCTCGGGCTCCACGCGGCGACGGATTTCGCGTGGGCCGAGTCGGTGACAAACGGGTGGCTCCGGTTCATTCCGTGGGATCTGACCAAGATCGCGCTCGTCGCTTCGACCTACGCCGTCGCCCGACGCGCTACGGTCTGATCGCTCTTCCCACGTTTTCGACGCGACGCCCGCCCCACTCGGCGGGCGTCGTGCGTTTGGAACCTCTGCCGTTACCCGCCAGGTCCGGCTGGCGGCTCTCCTATCGCTCTCGTTCCCCCGATCTCCATGACCCTCCGCTCCACGCTCTCCGCCCTTCTCGCGGCCGGCGTCCTCTTCACCCTCGGCGCCTGCGACACGACTGACGTCTACCACGAGACGCGAGCCTCGTTCGTCGACTTCCGTCTCAACACGACTGTCCACGAAGACGACTACAGTGAGGACGGGTACGCCGTCTCCTTCGATGACCGCGACGCTGTCTCGCCTGACGACCGGGACGATCTCCAAGACCTCCTCGCCGAGGCCGGTGATGGCGCCCTCGTCGTCGCCTACATCGATTCGGAGGTCGTTCTCGATGTCGTCGGTACGGGGCAGACCTACTCGGCCATGCCCATTACGCGAGGCTATGAGGGGATTCCGATCCTCGTTGATGAAGACGGCGATGGCACCTCTGAGGAGATTCCATACGTCGATTACATCCTGACCTACGAGTACTCGTTCGACAACGGCGCTTTCTACTTCGACGTCACCTCTTCGGCTCAGCTCGATTTCTCGACGGTCCTCCCGGGCGCCATCGACTTCCGAGTGGTCGTCATCCCGGCCGACCTCTACCGGGCCCGAGCGGGCGCGCGGATCGACCTCCGCGACTACGAGGCGGTCAAGGCTGCCTACGGGCTCCCGGACTGACCCCGGTTCTCCGGCGACTCTCGCTCCCGGGCTGGCGGCACGTGTCGCCAGCCCGGTGCCGTTCCGTCAGACCTCGTTCTGAGCCGTCCAGAGCGCCGCGCGGCGGATGAACTCGTTGGTCGAGTCGAGGCCGAGCTTCTGCTTGATGTGGACCCGGTGGGTCTCGATGGTCTTCGGCGAGAGCATCATGACGTCGGCGACCTCGGCCGTCGTCAGGCCGTGGCCAAAGTGGCGGAACACCTCGAGCTCGCGGTCGGTGAGGTCGGCGATGGATGCCTCGTCAGCCACTCCCGCGAGGTAGCTCCCGACGACGCGGTCGCGGAGGTCGTCGGAGAGGTAGAGCCGACCGTCGAGGACCGCCCGGATGGCGGCGAGGAGGCGCTCGCCAGCCTCACGCTTGGCGAGGTAGCCCGAAGCACCGGCCCGGACAGCCCGCTCGGCGTAGACCGTCTCGTCGTAGGCTGAGAGCACGAGGACGCGAAGCGAGGGGTGAACTGCACGGATCTGCTTGGTCAACTCGATCCCGTCGGTCCCCTCGATGGCGACGTCGACGAGGACGAGGTCCGGGCGTGCCGAGTCGAGTAGGCCGAGGCAGCCGGGGCCGGAGGTGGCCTCGCCGACCACCTCGAGGTCCTCCGAGCGGGAGAGGAGGGCGCGGATGCCTTCGCGGGTGATGGGGTGATCTTCGACGACGAAAACGCGATGGGGGGTCATGGACAGAGAGGCGCCCCTGGCGGCACGGCCGAAGCCGGGTCGTCAGGAGAGGATCAGAGTCGGGGGCCCGGCGCTCCCGCACGCCGGCGTGCGGTGGGTCCGCACATGGGGATGATACTCACGGGGTCATGGGGGATCCCCCGGTAAGCATTCAGCCTGGAGTGAAAGCTACGGGAGACCGGCCATACGGCGCACACTACCCGGGTACGGCGGAACGTCGGCGTCCGTTGTCACGTGCGAGCCCGGCTGGCGACGTTCGTCAGCGGCGACCCCCCCGCATCCATGCGCTTCCGCTACGCCGACTGGGACGAGACGCGCCACGGCACGGCGCGCTCCACGTTCGACACGCTCTTCGACCTCTTCCAGCAGCTCCTCCTCCACACTGGTGGCGACGTCGACGAGGCGCTCCGGTGGCTGACGGCCATCGACAAGGAGTACGGCGTGACCGACGACGAGATGGGGCTCGGAGACTTCATCGAGGAGCTCAAGAATCGCGGTTACATCGACCGCGATGAGGAGACCGGCGTTGTCTCGATCACGGCCAAGACCGAGCGCGGCCTCCGCGAGCGCTCGCTGGAAGAGATCTTCAAGGACCTCCGTAAGGCCGGCCGCGGCGACCACAAGACGCCGTTCTCGGGCGCTGGCAGCGAGCGCCAGCCCGAGACGCGCCCGTATGCTTTCGGCGACGACGTCCACGACCTCGACGTCACCGGCACGCTCTCGAACGCCTTCCGCCGCGGCGGCATCGGCGAGTTCAGCCTGGAGCAGGACGATTTTCAGGTGTTCGAGACCGACCACCACACGAGCGTGGCGACGGTCCTCATGATCGACCTCAGCCACTCGATGGTGCTCTACGGCGAGGACCGGATCACGCCGGCCCGCAAGACGGCCCTCGCGCTGGCGGAGCTCATCACGACGCGCTACCCCAAGGACACGCTCGACATCGTGGCGTTCGGCAACGAGGCCTGGGAGGTCGAGATGAAGGACCTGCCGTACCTCCAGGTAGGGCCCTACCACACGAACACGCGAGCCGGGCTCGAGCGGGCGCGCGACATCCTCCGCCGCCGGAAGAACCGCAACAAGCAGATCTTCATGATCACCGACGGCAAGCCGTCGTGCCACTTCGAGAACGGGCGGATGTACCGCAACGCCTACGGACTCGACCGCAAGATCATCAACCGGGTGCTCGACGAGGCGGCCATCTGCCAGCGCGAGGGGATCACGATCACGACGTTCATGATCGCGCGCGACCCGTACCTCCAGGACTTCGTCCGCCAACTCACCGAGGTGAACCACGGCCGGGCCTACTACGCCGGCCTCGACGAGCTCGGCGGGTTCCTGTTCGAGGACTACGTCCGCAACCGGCGCAAGCGGGTCCGCTAGCCGCTGGCGGCGGGTGCCGCCAGTGGGGCGGGGCTCACGGCGCCTCGGGCGCGGCGGCCTCGGCGCGGGCGAACGCCTCGCGGACGAGCGCGGGCGGCGCGATGGGCCAGCCCCGCTCCGGGTCGACGAAGCAGAGCGTGACGCGGCCCAGGATGAGCACGCTGGCCTCGCCCGCGCGGCGGACGGCGTAGTCGATGGGCAGGCGGACGCCGAGGCTCGGGAACTCGCACGTGACCTCGACAAGGTCGTCGTAGCGGATGCTCCCGGCGTACTTGACGGCGAGGTCGACGACGGGCATCATCACGCCGGACTCTTCGAGCTGGCGGTAGGGGAGGCCGGCGGACCGGAGCGCCTCCGTCCGCGCGGCCTCGAACCAGTCGAGCACGTGGGTGTGGTAGGCGACCCCCATCGGGTCGCACTCGCGGTAGCGGACGCGGTGGGTATGGGTGTAGCTGAGCATGGCGGTTGCGGGGCGCCCAAGGGTAACGCCAGCCGGAAGTGCCGGAGGTGACCACAGGTCGGGAGCGGCCGGCTATCTTCGAGTGGCTCACCACTGTGCTTCCATGACCGAGACCCCGACCCTCAGCCACGTCGACGACCAGGGCCAGGCCCGGATGGTCGACGTCAGCCACAAGCCGGTGACGGCGCGAACAGCCGTGGCCGCCGGGCGTGTGATCGTCGGGGCGGAGGCACTCCGGCTCATCCGTGAGAACGAGATTCGCAAGGGCGACGTGCTCACGGTCTCCAACGTGGCCGGCGTGCTCGGCGCCAAGCAGACCAGCCGGCTCCTTCCGCTGTGCCACGACGTCGTGCTCCAGAACGTCGAGATCGAGTTCGAGCTGGACGACGAGACGGGCGCCGTCGAGGTCCGCGCCATCACCAAAACGGAGGGCCCGACGGGCGTCGAGATGGAGGCGCTGACGGCCGTGAGCATCGCCGCGCTGACGATCTACGACATGTGCAAGTCGGTCACGAAGGACATCGAGATTACGGGCGTCCGGCTGCTGGCGAAGACCGGCGGCCGCAGCGGCGACTATCGCCGGACGCCCCCGCCCCGTAACAACTAGCCCCCGCCAGGCCGTATCGTCCAGCCTCAACCCTCGCGACCATGATCGACGGATTCCTCGGTGTCGGCAGCCTCATCGTCATCCTCGGGGGGGTAGTCCTCCTCGTTTTCCTGCTGTACTTCGTTCCGGTCCGGCTCTGGATCTCGGCCATCTCGGCGGGTGTTCCGCTCCGGCTCATCGACCTCATCGGGATGCGGCTGCGGACGGTGCCGCCCGCGCGCATCGTCGACCCGCTCATCACGGCGCACAAGGCCGGCGTGCCGGTGACGACGGCCCAGCTGGAGGCGCACTACCTCGCTGGCGGCCACGTCCAGAACGTCGTTCGTGCGCTGATCTCGGCGGACAAGGCCAACATTGATCTCAGCTTCGAGCGCGGGACCGCGATCGACCTCGCGGGGCGCGACGTGTTCGAGGCCGTCCAGGTGTCAGTCAACCCGAAGGTGATCGAGACGCCGCCCGTCTCGGCCGTCGCCAAGGACGGCATCCAGGTCCGCGCCATCGCGCGTGTGACGGTCCGGGCCAACATCGAGCGGCTCGTCGGCGGCGCCGGCGAAGAGACGATCATCGCTCGTGTTGGCGAGGGCATCGTCTCGACCATCGGCTCCGCCGATACGCACGCGCAGGTCCTCGAGAACCCGGACAACATCTCGAAGACGGTGCTGGCCAAGGGCCTCGACTCGGGCACGGCCTTCGAGATCCTCTCCATCGATATCGCCGATGTCGATGTCGGCGAGAACATCGGTGCCAAGCTTCAGACCGACCAGGCCGAGGCCGACCTCCGCGTGGCGCGCGCGCGCGCCGAGGAGCGCCGGGCGGCGGCCGTCGCGGCCGAGCAGGAGGAGCGGGCGAACCTCGTCCGTGCCGAGGCCGAGATCCCGAAGGCGATGGCAGAGGCGTTCCGCCAGGGCAACCTGGGGGTGATGGACTATTACAACATGCGCAACATCGAAGCCGACACGCAGATGCGGACCAACATTGGCGGGGGCGGCGGTGACGCCGGGTCGCGGAGCCAGTCCTGATGCGTCTCGGTCTCGCGCTGGCGGCCGTCGCCAGCGGCAACGCGGGCGGGAGCCGCGTGTCTCTTCGGAGCCACGCCCTCCCCGCCATGTTTCGTCTCGGACTCGTTCTCGTCGCTGTTCTCGCCGTCCCGGCTTCCGCGCAGGCGCCGCCGCCCCCTCCCTGGGGGCTCACGCGCGTGCAGGAGGGCGACGGCCCGCTGGCGATCCTTCTCCGGCTTCGCGACGCTGAGGCCGAGTACCGCGCCTACCACGACCGGGAGGGCGACGACGGCCGGCTCTGGTCGCAGTACACGCAGGTCCGCGCTGCCGCGGAGTCGGCCGCCGGCAACCACGCCGAGGCGCTTCGCTGGTTCGACGTGACGACCGCCTACGGGCGTGATTCGGTCGGCGTCTTGCCGGCGGGAGTGCATGCCGTGGATGCGACGGCCTACGTGGCCGGGCTCGTGGAGTCGGCGCAGGTGGTTATGGTCAACGAGGCGCACCACGACGCGTCCTCGCGGTTGCTGACGCTCCGGCTGCTCCCGGTCTTGTACGACAAGGGCTTTCGCTATTTCGCGGCTGAGACGTTCAACGTGCGGGATGTGGGGCTCAATGCGCGCGGTTACCCGGTCGACACGACGGGGGCCTACACGAGCGAGCCGGTCTTCGCGGCACTCGTGCGCGAGGCGCTCCGGCTCGGCTATACGCTCGTGCCGTACGAGATCGAGCGCGCCGACGAGGGGGGCGAGGGCGACACGCTGAACGGCCAGCAGCGCCGCGACTACGAGCAGGCGCGCCACCTCGCCGAGCGGACCGTCGAGCTCGACCCGGAAGCCCGCGTCCTCGTCCACGCCGGCTACGCGCACATCCAGGAGGTTCCAGACGAGTGGTGGACGCCGATGGCCTACTACTTCCGACAGCGCACCGGCATCGACCCACTGACGGTCGACCAGACGACCGTCGGCGAGATGAGCGAGCCTCGCTTCGAGCATCCGGCCTACCGCGCCGCCGACGTGGCCGGTCTTCTCGGCTCCGATCCTGTCGTCCTGCTCGACGCCGATGGCGTGCCGCTGGCGTATCGCGAGCGCGCCGTGGATGTCCAGGTGATCCGACCGCGGGCGGGCGACGTGGCCGGCCGGCCCGCCTGGATGGCGACGCTTCCGGGCCGCGACGCTCACGACGTCGAGCTTCCCGAGGCCTGTTCCGAGCGCGTCTGTCTCGTTCGTGCGACCGTCCCCGGCGAAAGCACCGAGGCGGTGCCGCTGGACCAAGCCGTTGCGGCTGGCCAAGCAAATGTGCGGCTGTACCTGCCAACCGACGGCGCCGTTCGCGTCGAGGTGCTGGACGGACGAACGGGCGACGTGCTTTCGGCATCTACGGTGGGCGATGACTGATGCGATGCTCGCTGCACGGGTCGTCGCCTTCGCGGCACCGGCCGTGCTCTCGACGACGCAGGACGTGGTCCGCGCCGTTCTGCCGTCGCTGACGGACCAGGCCGACGCGGGCCTCATCGCCGAGGAGACGCTCGCGCTCGTGGCAACAGTCACGGCGCGGGCGGCTGAGACGGGCCTCCGCCAGCGCCCCGAGGCACTCCAGGCCGCGGGCCCGGCGCTCGCCGAGATCCCCTTTCTCTACCACGATTTCCTTCTCGGCGCGCAGGTGGTCGCGGCCGGTGGTGAGGGCGAGGTCACGCCGGACCAGTCCGTCTACGAGCGCCTAGACCGGAAAACGGCGTTCTACGCGGCGCACCTCCCGCTCGGCCGCTTCCCCGGCCCCGCCGCGCTGGCGCAGAAGCTGCCGCTGTGGATGGGCCGCATCTCGCCGCCCAAGCTGCCAACGTCTCCCGACGCCCGGCTCAAGCAGACCGGCCTCATCGACGTCGTCGCGGCGCACGCGCGGCTGGTGCTGGCGTTCGCCGAGCGCGCCGCGGCCGGGTAGGCTCCCCGGCCGCCTACGCGCCCTCGGGCCTGTCCCGGGCGGTGTGTGCCGCCCGAGCCGGGCCGGTGGCAGATCCGCTAGAGGCTGATCCCGAAGACCAGGAATTCCTGCTCCGTGTACGGGTTGACGATCAACTGCCCGAAGACGGGCAGTGAGAACTCCGACGTGATCGGGATCTCCTTGCCAGCCGTGAAGGCGAGGTTGGTCAGGGCGAACGTGTCGTCCGTCCCGTAGATCGTCGAGCCCCCATCGGGCAGGTCGAGGGCCAAGACCGTGCCCAGCGCGACGCCGAGGTCGAAGCCGGCAACCGTCTCGCCGTAGTTGACCTCGAGGTAGGTCGAGTAGGCCTCGTCGTTCCATACGAACGTCCCGGCGTAGAGTCCGACCCCAGACGGCGTCGCGACGGAGACGAACGGCTCGACGTAGTGCGAGCCGGGCCCCTCGTCTCCGTCGTAGTTGGCGAAGTCAAAGAGCCTGGACGGCGGGAAGAAGTAATCGGTTACGCCGAGGGTGACCGGGCCGGCCGTGTAGCTCACGTAGGTGTCGATCTCGTTGGCCGAGTCGTCGTCGATGGCGAACGAGCCCCAGACGCCAGCCTCGAAGCCGCCCGAGGTGACCGAGATCGACGGCTGAACGCTGGCCGACTGTCCGTAGTCATAGCCGCGCCAGACGTAGCGGCTGACCACGTCGGCCCCGAGCCCGAGCTCAGTTTGAGCTGAGGCAGGGAGGGCCAACACGAGGAGAAGGGGAAGCAGGAGGGAGCGGGGCATCGCCAGAGTGGGTGAGGAGAGCCCCTATTTATTTTCGGGAAAGAGTTCGAAGCAACTGGATCGCTAAGGACAAAAGCGCTTCCGGCTTAACGAAAGCGCTTACGGTCTCAAAAAAACAGCCCTGAGTTTTCCGGAGGAGGGCGTGCCCAAGAGCGTCGCCCATTTCGTGGGATGCGACGTGTCTCCCTCTTGCGACCGAATCCTATGCCGCTCGCCGCGACTCGTGGCGAGCGGAAGTCGGACGAGAAGGCCGCTTCTACTGGGGCCGTGGTGGGGCCACGAACAGCGCCTCGGCCTCACCGACGCTCGCCTCGCGTCCTGCTGGCGAGGTGGCATCGAAGATCCACGCCAGGCGGTCTCCGAGAAGCGTCGCAGTGCCGCGCGCGACATGCACGCCCGTGCCCTCGGGCAGCCCGACCACCGGCATCGTGGGGTTCGCGGCGACGAACTCCGCCAGACGCTCGGCGCGCGTTTCGCCGCGGTGGCCGGGCGGGTGCGCGTCGGTATAGTGCGGGTTGATCTGGATCGGCACGAGCCCGAGCGCCTCGAACGTCGGCGGCTCGACGATGGGCATGTCGTTGGTCGTCCGGATCGTGGGCCCGGCGAGGTTGGCCCCGGCGCTCCAGCCGACGTAGGGCGCGCCGGCCGCCACGCGCTGGCGGATCGCATCGAGGACGCCGAGCGTGGACGCCTCGCGGAGCAGGTGGAACGTATTGCCCCCGCCGACGAAGACGGCGTCGGCCCGGTGGATAGCCTCGGCCGGGTCGCTTGCGGTGTGGACGCTCTGGACCGTGACCGCCAGTCCGGCGAGGGCGTCGGCCACGCGTGCGGCGTACTCGTCGTAGGCGAACGTGACGGCGGCGTAGGGCACGAAGGCGATGCGGCGGGCGCTGCCGAGGACATCGGCGATCCAGCCGCGGGCGTGCGTGAGGTAGCCAGCGTCGGACGTCGAGTTGCTGAGCAGCAGGAGCGGGCCCATCGCTAGACGTCGATCTCGACCAGCAGGTCGTTCTTGCTGACCGCGTCGCCGGGTGCGGCGTGGACGGCGGCGACGGTCCCGGCGGCGGGCGCCGTCAGTTCGTTCTCCATCTTCATCGCCTCCAGAACCGCGACGCCCTGCCCGGCCTCTACGGCGTCGCCGGGCGCGACGAGGAGCCGGAGCACGAGGCCGGGCATCGGCGCCCGGACTTCGCGCTCGGCTGCCGCATCGCCCGTGTCGAGCCCGAAC
>CAYPVZ010000015.1:0-19788 GCA_964414235.1 uncultured Rhodothermales bacterium
CCCCACGGCCACCGAGCCGCCGCGCACGTTGAGCTTGTCCTCGGGAATGCCGAGCGCGTCCTGCGCCGCCAGCGCGACGACGGCGAACGCCTCGTTGACCTCGAACAGGTCGATGTCGTCCATCGTCAGCCCGGCCTTGTCGAGCACCTTGCGGACGGCCTCGACCGGTGCCGTCGTGAACGCCATCGGCGCCTGGCTGTGCTGCGCCGAGGCCACGATGCGCGCCAGCGGCGTCTTGCCGTTCGCCTCCGCCCACGCCTCGCTGGCGACGACCAGCGCCGCGGCGCCGTCGTTGATCGTGCTCGCGTTGGCGGCGGTCACCGTGCCGTCCTTCGAGAACACGGCCCGCAGCTCCGGGATCTTGTCGAAGTTGGTCCGCGCCGGCTCCTCGTCCGTGTCCACGACGGTGTCGCCCTTGCGGCCCTGGATCGTCACCGGCACGATCTCCTCGGCGAACGCGCCGTTCTCGACCGACGCCTGCGCGCGCCGGTAGCTCTCGATCGAGAACGCGTCCTGGCGCTCCCGGGGCACGTTGCACGAGACCGCGCACGCGTCGGCCGCGACGCCCATCGCGACGCCGTCGTAGGCGTCCCGGAGGCCGTCGTGGAAGAGCCCGTCGATGAGCTCGCCGTTGCCGTAGCCGTAGCCGTAGCGGGCCTTGGCGAGGTAGAACGGCGCCATCGACATGGTCTCCATCCCGCCCGCGACCACGACCTCGGCATCACCGGCGCGGATCGCCTGGTCGGCCAGCATGACGGCCTTCATGCCGCTGCCGCAGACCTTGTTGATGGTCATGCAGTGGACCGCCTCCGGGAGCCCGGCCCCGAGCGCCGCCTGCCGCGCCGGCGCCTGCCCCTCCCCCGCTGTGACGACGTTGCCCATGATGACCTCGTCAACGTCGGCGGCGTCCACCGCGGCGCGGTCGAGGGCGCCGCGGATGGCGGTCGCGCCGAGGGTGGGAGCCGGAACGGTCGAGAGCGCGCCGCCGAACGAGCCAACGGGCGTGCGGGCAGCAGAGAGGATGCCGGAAGCCATGGAGGTCGGGAGTCGGAAGCGGTTTCAGCGAAGCTATCCGGCGCCCAGGTGGGGGGCGTCGAGCCGCCGTGAAAAGGGAAACCGCCCCCTCCTACCGCTCCGCATCGGCTTCGTTCGGCGCCGGCTCGTCGTGCGGCTGGTGCCTCAAAGCGCGGACGGCCTCGGACGGCCTCGGCACATACCCGACGCGGACCAGAAACGCGACCATGCCGACGACACTGACCGCGAGCACCACCAGCGCGGGGCCCGTCGGCAGCGCCGCCATCGTGACGGCGCCCACCGCGAGGGCGACGCCCATCCCGTAGAGGGTAGCGAGGGCGCGCCGCGGCGACATCCGCTCCAGCAGGCGGTGGTGGAGATGGCCGCGGTCCGGGAAGAACAGCGGCTCGCCAGACAGCATCCGCCGGAGCAGCGAGACGCCCGTGTCGACGACCGGAATGCCCATCGCCACCACCGGGATGACGAGCGTCAGAACCGAGTTCGGGTGGGCCGTCCCCCGGAGCGCGTAGGCGCCGAGGACGTAGCCGATAAAGAGGCTCCCGCCATCGCCCATGAAGACCGAGGCCGGCGGCCCGTTGAACCGCAGAAACCCGACGAGCGCCCCCGCCACCGCGACGACGAGGACCAGCGACCCGACGTCCCCGTTCACCGCGAACGCGCCCGCCAGCCCGGCCAGCGCGATGATGACGACGCCGGCCGCCAGCCCGTCGAGCCCGTCGATCAGGTTCACGGCGTTCATCATCCCCACCATCCAGACGCCGGTCAGCAGCACCGAGACGATCAGCGCCGGGACGCCGCCGCCGAGGGCCATGTCGAAGACCTCGACGCGGGCGCCGCCCTTGAAGGCCAGCGCCGTCACCCAGAGCTGGGCCGCGAACTTGGCGTCGTGGTGGATGTCGCGGAGGTCGTCCCAGAACCCGACGAGCGCGATCAGGACGCCGCCGAGCAACACGAGCGGGCTCGGCAGGACCAGCGCGCTCGGCACCGCGCCCGGGTATCGCCACCGCACCAGCGTCATCACGCCGACGCCGACGCAGACCGCCGCGACGATGGCGAGCCCACCGACGTTGGGGATGGCCTCCCCATGCGCCTTGCGGCCATCGTCCGGGTGGTCCACCATCCCCGCGCGGAGCCCCAGCCGGCGGGCCAGTGGCACGAGGACCAGGGCCGCCCCGACGCTGGCGATGAATCCGACCAGGAGTGTAAAGACGGCCACGAAGCGAACGAAAGGAGCGACGAGCTAGATACCGCCCTCGGCCGCCCCGCGCTCCGCCGGCCCCCATGGAGGCGGGCTTGCGGAATCCCTAACCATGGACCTCCCTGCCGAACCGGGTCCGAGCCTCCCGCGCCAGCGACGCCCGCCAGTCGAACGGCGCCAGTCCGAGGCCCTCCCAGGTCGCGCTCCGGTCCAGCTCGACGCGCGTGGGGCGCCGGGCCGCGGTCGGGTAGGCGCTGGTCGGGATCGGGTCGACCGGGACGCGGGGAACGGCGCCGAGGCCGCTCGCCTCGGCGATGGCGGCCTCGGCCAGCTCGTGCCACGTCGCGAGCGGACCGCCGGCCACATGGAACGTCCCCGCCAGCCCCTCGCGGGCGCGCAAGGCGGCCGCCAGCGCCGCGGCTGCCACGTCGGCCGCGGCTGTCGGGTGGCCCCACTGGTCGGCGACGACGGTGAGCCGGTCGTGCTCGGCCGCCAGCCGCCACATCGTCGTCACGAAGTTGCCGGCGAAGCGGCTGAAGACCCACGCCGTGCGCAGGATGACGTGCGCATCGGTCGCCTCGCGGACAGCCTCTTCCCCCGCCGCCTTCGATGCGCCGTAGACGTTGGCCGGCGCGACCGGGTCTTCTGGTGTGTACGGCGCGCCCTTCAAGCCGTCGAACACGTAGTCCGTCGAGAGGTGGACGATGGGGAGGCCGTGCTCACGGGCGGCCTCGGCGACGTGGCGGGCGCCCTCGTGGTTGACGGCAAAGGCGCGGCCGGGCTCGCTCTCGGCCCGGTCGACGGCCGTGTAGGCCGCTGCGTGGATCACGGCGCCCGCCCCTCTGGCGGCGACCGCCGCGCGGACCGCGTCCGCGTCCGTGACGTCGAGCACGGGACGCCCGAGGCCGATGGCCTCGACGCCAGCCTCCGCGGCCAGCCGGACGACCTCGCGGCCGACCTGGCCGCCCGCGCCAGTCACAAGCACCTTCACGACGCGAAGGGCGCATCGGGGAGGTCCTCCCCTCCGAGATCGCGGAGCCGTTTGTGCGCGCGGTCCTTGTCCGAAAGGAGAGGCTCAGTCGTCGGCCACGGGATGGCGAGGTCCGGGTCGTCCCAGGCGAGGCCGCCCTCGTCGTCGGGCCGGTAGACGTCGGTGCACTTGTAGAGCACGTCGGCCACATCGGAGAGGACGCAGAAGCCGTGGGCGAAGCCTTCCGGCACCCAGAGCTGGCGGTGCGTCTCGTCGGAGAGCTCGAAGCCCTCCCAGCGGCCGAACGTCGGCGAGCCACGGCGGAGGTCCACGACGACATCCCAGATGGCGCCGCGCGCGGCCTCGACCAGCTTGCCCTGCGGGTGGTGCTTCTGGAAATGGAGCCCGCGCAGCGTGCCCTTGCCAGACCGACTGTGGTTGTCTTGGACGAACCGGGCGCCCATGCCGGCCTCGGCGTAGCGCTGGGCGTGGTAGCGCTCCAGGAAGAACCCGCGCGCATCGCCGAACACGCGCGGCTCGACGACCAGGACGCCCGGCAGCGTGGTCTCGCGGACAGTCACGTGGTCAGATCGAGACGACGCCGGCCTCGGCGAGCATCGCCAGCACCGTGCCCACGGCCTCGTCGACGCTCATCTCGCCCGTCTTCAACGTCAGCTCCGGCTGCTCCGGAGCCTCGTACGGCGCGGAGATGCCAGTCAGGTTCGGGATCTCGCCGGCCTCGGCCTTGGCGTAGATCCCCTTCGGGTCCCGCTCCTTCGCCGTCTCCACGTCGACGTCGACGAAGACTTCGAAGTAGCGGCCGGCCGGAACGAGGTCGCGCACCCGGTCGCGGTCGGCGCGGTACGGCGAGACGAACGTGCAGAGCGTGACCGCACCGGTCTCGAAGAAGAGCCGGGCCACCTCGCCCACGCGCCGGTTGTTCTCACGGCGGTCGGCCGGGCTGAAACCGAGGTCGCCCGAGAGCCCGTGGCGGACCTGGTCGCCGTCGAGCAGCATCGTCTTGATGCCCGCGTCGAAGAGTCGGCGCTCGACCTCGCGGGCCACCGTCGTCTTGCCGGAGCCGGAGAGACCAGTAAACCAGAGAACGGCAGCCTGGTGGCCCTGCTTCGCCTCGCGCTCGGCGCGCGGGATGTTGAGCCCCTCCCAGACCACGTTCGGCGACACCTCGCGGTCCGGCGCCTCGGCCTCACCAGACGTGCCCTCGGCGCTGGCGGCGTCCGCCGAGCGCTCCAGCTGGGCGGCGCGGCCGGCGACCTCGTCCGGGCTCTGCGACGCGCCGCGGATCATCCCGGCGGCGACCGTCGCGTTCGAGTACGGGTCGATGAGGATGAATGCGCCCGTCGGCTTCGACTGGCGGTACGGGTCGAAGAAAAGCGGCGCGGCCGTCGTCACGCGGACCCGGCCGATGTCGTTGAGCCCCAGCGCCTCCGCGTCCTCGCGGTGCAGCGTGTCGACGTCGACGCGGTAGACGATCTGGTCGACGAACGCCTTCACCTCGCGCGTCGTGTGGCGGAGGATGTAGTGCCGGTTCGGCTGGAGCGGCTCCTCGGCCATCCAGCACATCATGGCCTCGACGGCCGTCCCGACCGTCGGCAGGTTGCCGGGGCGGACGAGCATGTCGCCGCGGCTCACGTCGATCTCGTCGGCGAGCGTGACGACGACGGCCTCGCCGGCCCGCCCCTCGTCGAGGTCGCCCTCGAACGTCGTGACCGCCGTCACCGTCGAGCGTGTGCCGGCGGGCAGCGCCAGCACCTCCTCGCCCGGGCGGATCGTGCCGCTGGCGATGGTCCCGGCGAAGCCGCGGAACGTCTGGTCCGGCCGGATCACCGTCTGGACCGGGAAGCGGAAGTCGCGGAGGTTGCGGTCGCCCGAAACGTTGACGTGCTCCAGGTGGTGGAGCAGCGTCGAGCCCTGGTACCACGGCATGGCCTCGCTCCGGTCGACGACGTTGTCGCCCCGGAGCGCCGAGACCGGGATGAAGTCGACGTCGCGGAGGTCGAGCTTGTCGGCGAAGGCCGTGAACTCGTCCACGATGGCGTCGAAGACCTCCTCCGAGAAGTCGACGAGGTCCATCTTGTTGACGGCCACCACGACGTGCGGAATCCCCAGCAGGGACGCGATGAACGCGTGCCGCTTCGACTGGGTCTGCACGCCGCGCTTGGCATCGACGAGGATGACGGCGAGGTCGGCCGTCGACGCCCCCGTCACCATGTTCCGGGTGTACTGGACGTGCCCGGGCGTGTCGGCGATGATGAACTTGCGCCGCGGCGTCGCGAAGTAGCGGTAGGCGACGTCGATCGTGATGCCTTGCTCGCGCTCGGCGCGGAGCCCGTCCGTCAGCAGCGCGAGGTTCGGGATCCCGTCCTCGTCCATGCCCCGGCTCTTCGAGGCCTCCTCGACCGCCTCCAGCTGGTCCTCGAAGATCGACTTCGAGTCGTAGAGGAGCCGCCCGATCAGCGTGCTCTTGCCGTCGTCGACGCTGCCCGCGGTCGTGAACCGCAGGAGGTCCATGTCGAGGTAGCCGTCGGCGGCGTCCGGGGCGCTGGCGGTGTCGGGAGCCGTGCCGTTCGTGTGCATGATCGCGGTGAGACTGGGGACGTGAGGAACGGCGAGGTCGGGGGGCACGTCGTCGTGCGCCGGTGCCTGGTCGCCCGTCCCCTTCTTAGAAATAGCCCTGCTTCTTGCGGTCCTCCATGGCCGCCTCGGAGCGCTTGTCGTCGTGGCGCCCGCCGCGCTCGGTGACGCGGGCCGCGGCGACCTCCTGGATGATCTCGGGCAGCGAGGCCGCCGTGCTCTCGACGGCGCCCGTGCACGTCGCGTCGCCGATCGTCCGGAACCGGATCGTCTGGCGGCGGACCGTCTCGTGCGCCTGCGGGATCACGAAGTCGGTCACCGCCAGCAGCGTGCCGCGTCGGTCGAAGACTTCGCGCTCGTGGGCGAAGTACAGGTTCGGCAGGTCGATGTCTTCGAGCGCGATGTACTGCCAGACGTCCATCTCCGTCCAGTTGCTCAGCGGGAACACCCGGAAGCTCTCGCCGACGTTCTTGTGGCCGTTGTAGAGGCTCCAGAGCTCGGGCCTCTGGTTCTTCGGGTCCCACTGGCCGAACCGGTCGCGGGCCGAGAAGAACCGCTCCTTGGCACGGGCCTTCTCCTCGTCGCGGCGCCCGCCGCCGAAGGCCGCGTCGAAGCGGTGCTGCTGGAGAGCGTCCAGGAGCGGGACGATCTGGAGCCCGTTTCGGCTCGCCTCGGGGCCCGTCTCCTCCACCACGCGCCCGGCGTCGATGGCCTCCTGAACAGACGCCACCTCCAGCCGGACGCCCAGCGTCTCGACCAGCTGGTCGCGGAAGGCGATGGTCTCGTCGAAGTTGTGCCCCGTGTCGACGTGGAGGAGCGGAAACGGGATCGGGCCCGGGTGGAACGCCTTGCGGGCGAGGTGGACCATCAGAATCGAGTCCTTGCCGCCCGAGAACAGCAGCACGGGGCGCTCGAACTGCGCGACGACCTCGCGCATGACGTGGATGGCCTCGGCCTCCAGCATGCGGAGGTGGGAGGTCCGGTGGGCGCGCTCCGTCGCCATAAGACGTGGGAATCGGTCGGGAAGGACGGGATGCAAGCTAGCGGCGCGGCGCGGACGGCCGGGGGGCTTCCCGGAGACTTGACGAGCGGCAGGCCGCAGCGCGAATGCCAGCCGCCGGGAGACGTCGACGCCCCTCTTCAGGCGGCAGAGTCGTCAGCGAGACAATCGTACGCGCCCCCGCACTCATGGACGCCCTGCGCTGGCGAAGCGGCGCGCCGCGTGAGCGCGTCGCGCTACAGCCAGACCAGCGCGCAGACCGTGACCGTCACGGCACAGACGAGGAGGCTCACCGGGAAGCCAGACCGCGTAAAATCGGTATAGCGGTAGCCGCCGGCCGACATCACCATGAGGTTGGTCTGGTATCCGATGGGTGTCAGGAAGCTCGCCGCGCTGCCGATGGTGACGGCGACGGCGAACGGGACCCAGTTCACGCCAAGGTCCCCTGCGACAGCGAGCGCGACGGGCAGCATGAGCACTGCCGATCCCTTGTTCGTGATCAGCTCCGCCAAGACGTTCGAGACCACGTACACCACGAACAGCGTCGCGACAGGCCCGAGCACGGCCAGAGCCTCGATCCCCGACGCCGCCATGTCGGCCAGCCCGGTCGCCTCGACGGCCGCGCCGATGCCGAGCGCGGCGCCAATGACGAGGAGCACCGGGACGTCCACGGCCCGCCGGAGCGCGCCGCCGCGCAGACAGCCGCTGGCGACCATCCCCAGCGCGGCGGCGAACGTGGCCGTCGCCAGTGGCAGCAGCCCGACGGCCGAGGTCACGATGGCCCCCGCCAGCAGCGCCAGCGCGACGGGCGCCCGCGACGTGACGGGCCGGACGTGGCCGACGGGCGCCACCAGCGCGAAGTCGTCCGAGAGCGCCGCCAGCCGGTCAGCCAGCGAGGCGCGGCCCTCCACCAGGAGGAGGTCGCCGGCCCGCAGCGGGACACGCCCCAGCCCACCCTCGATGTCCTCGGCGTTCCGCCGAAGCGCGACGACCACCCCGCCGTAGCGCTCGCGGAAACCGATGCCGCGCAGCGTCTTCCCCTCCAGACGCGACCCCGCGGCGACGACCACCTCGAACAGCGGGAGGTCCGGCCGGTCGGCATCGACCAGCGGCGCCGTCCGCTCCAGGCCGGACCGAGAGAGGAGCCCATCGAATGCCGCCGAGGTGCCGATGAAGGTGAGCACGTCGCCCGGAAGGAGGACGGTCTCGGGCGAGGCATCGCTCGTGCCGTCGGGGCGGACGATGCGGGACAGGTAGGCGTCGCCGAGCGTCCGGAAGCCAGCCGCCTCGACCGTCTGCCCGGCAAAAGGTGCGCCCTCGGCCACGCGCAGTTCGAAGTGATAGCCCCGGCTGGCGGCCGGCGCCTCGGCATCGCGATCCGGCAGCAGCCGGTGCCCGACGAGCGCGTAGTAGGCCGTCACCAGCAGGACGGCCGGCACGCCGACCCACGCCAGCGTGAAGAACCCGAAGCCGGGCAGCCCCTCGGCCTGCAAGAGGCCGTGCACGACGACGTTCGTGCTCGTCCCGATGAGCGTGAGCCAGCCCCCGACGATGGCCGCCGTCGAGAGTGGCACGAGCAGCTTCGACGCCGGCGGGCCCTGGCTCTGCCACGACTGGACGCGCGGGATGAGCATGGCCACGATGGGCGTGTTGTTGAGCACGCCCGACACCAGCGCCGTCGGAAACATGAGCCGGAAGACGGCCGGGCCGACGGCCTTCGACTTCGGTCGGAGCAAACCGTCGAGGAAGCCGAGCGCGCCCGTCCGGTCCACCCCTGCCGCCACGACGAACAGCGACGCGATGGCGACGACGGCCGGGTTGGCGAAGCCAGCGAACGCCGCGGCCGGCTCCACGACGCCCGCCAGCAGCAGCAGCCCGAGCGTCCCGAGCAGAACCATCTCGGTCCGCGCCCACCCCCGCACGAGGGCGACGACCATGAGCGCGAGCACGCCCACCGTGTACCACGCCTCCCAGGTCATGGCGCCGACGAGCGACGAGCCGGAGACCGGAGGCCCCTGCCCTCAGGACCGGGGCCGCTGCTCACAGCCAGCGCCGCCAGTCGAGCGCGGCATCGCCCCAGGCGAAGACGGACGGGTTGCGCAGGTCGTCCTTGTTGTAGGCCAGCCGTGCGCCGTCGCGGGTGGAGACGCCCCCGCCGGCAGCCTCGACGACGGCCTGCGCTGCGGCCGTGTCCCACTCGAAGGTCGGCACCGTGCGCGGGTAGAAGTCAGCCTCGCCCTCGGCCACGAGGCAGAACTTGAGCGACGACCCCATCGAGGCCGACGTCACCTCGCGCCCCTCGGCCGCGATCGCCTCCAGGATGGCCGCGACCTCGGGCCCTGCGTGGTCCCGGCTGGCGACGACCGTCAGCGCGTCGGCCGGCGCGGGGCGCGCACCGATCCGCACCGGCGCCTCCTCGCGGACCTGCTTCCAGGCCTCGCCGTCGGCGGCATAATAGGTGACGCAGAGAACCGGGACGTGGACCACGCCCAGCACCGGCACGCCGTCTTCCACGAGCGCGACGTTGACCGTGAACTCGCCCGACCCCTTGCCGTCGGCCTGAGAGCCCTTGACGAACTCCTTGGTCCCGTCGAGCGGGTCGACGCACCAGAAGCGGCGCCAGCCGCGGCGGTCCTGCGCCTCGGGCTCGCCCTCCTCCGAGAGGACTGGGAGGCCGGACGTCGCCAGCCGCTCGGCGATCGTGCGGTGCGAGGCGAGGTCGGCCTGCGTCAGCGGAGAGTCGTCGGCCTTGGCATCGACGGTGAGCGGCTGGCCGTAAAACGCGAGAATGGCCTCGCCCCCGGCACGGGCGGCGTCGAGGGCAAGCGTGAGGAGATCAGACACAGGGCGGAAGGAAGGGCGCCGCAAGATCGCGCAGGCGCCCGCTCCTTCGCACGAAGTCCCCGTTCAGCCGTCCGTCTTCTCGACCCGCTCCTTGAAGTAGGCCAGCGTGCGCCGGAGCCCGTCGGCCCGGTCCACGCGGGGCGCCCACCCGAGGACCTCCCGGGCCCGCGTAATGTCAGGCTGGCGAACCTTCGGGTCGTCGGCCGGCAGGTCGACGAAGGTGATCGCCGAGTCCGACCCGGTGAGCGCGACGACCTCCTCGGCGAACGCCCGGATCGAGACCTCGTCCGGGTTGCCGATGTTGACCGGGTCGGCCTCGTCTGAGTGGAGGAGCCGCCAGATGCCCTCGACCAGATCGTCGACGTACTGGAAGGACCGCGTCTGCGAGCCGTCGCCGAAGACGGTGATGGGCTCGTCGCGGAGGGCCTGCCCCATGAACGCCGGCAGCGCGCGGCCATCGTCGAGCCGCATCCGGGGGCCGTACGTGTTGAAGATGCGCACGATGCGCGTCTCGACGCCGTGGTAGCGGTGGTACGCCATCGTCATGGCCTCGGCGAAGCGCTTGGCCTCGTCGTAGACGCCCCGGCTGCCGACGGGGTTGACGTGGCCCCAGTAGCTCTCGGGCTGCGGGTGGATCTGGGGGTCGCCGTAGACCTCGCTCGTGCTGGCCAGCAGAAACCGCGCGCCCTTGGCCTTCGCCAGCCCGAGCGCGTTGTGCGTCCCGAGGCTGCCCACCTTCAGCGTCTGGATGGGCAGCCGGAGGTAGTCGATGGGGCTGGCCGGGCTCGCGAAGTGGAGCACGTTGTCGACTTCCCCGGCGACGTAGACGAACGTCGAGACGTCGTGGCGGACGAACTCGAATCGCTCGTGGCCCACGAGGTGGGCCACGTTGTCCGGATTGCCCGTGATGAGGTTGTCCATGCAGACGACCTCGTGGCCCTCGGCGATGAAGCGGTCGCAGAGGTGGGAGCCGAGAAAACCGGCGCCGCCGGTGATGAGCGTGCGGGGCATGGCGCTACGCCTCCGCGTCGGCCGGCGCCACGAACGGCCGGCCGACCGAGTGGTACTCGAAGCCGGCCGCGACCATCCGATCGACGTCGAACAGGTTGCGGCCGTCGAAGATGAGCGGGCGAGCGAGGAGCTGGCGAACGCGGTCGAGGTCGGGCCGGCGGAACTCGGGCCACTCCGTCGCGATGACGAGCGCCTCCGCTCCGTCGAGCGCGTCGTAGGCGCGGTCGACGTAGGTCAGCGAGCCCGGGCCCTCCAGCGGGGCGCGCTCGAAGGCGGCCTGCGTCGTCTCGACGGCCTCCGGGTCGAAGGCGACCACGTTGCCGCCGCGCGCCACCAGCTCGCGGACGATGACGTGGGCCGGCGACTCGCGGACGTCGTCGGTGTGGGCCTTGAAGGCGAGGCCCCAGAGCGCGACGGTCGTCCCGCTCAGGTCGCCCAGGACGTCCTCGACGCGGCGGGCCATCGACTTGCGCTGCTCGTCGTTCACGTCGAGCACGGCGCGGAGGATCTGGAAGTCGTAGTCGTTCTCGCGGGCCGTGCGATGGAGCGCCTGGACGTCCTTCGGGAAGCAGCTCCCGCCGAAGCCGATGCCGGCGTAGAGAAACTTGGGCCCGATCCGGCTATCCGTCCCGATGCCGCGCCGGACCTTGTCGACGTCGGCGCCGACGCGGTCGCAGAGGTTGGCGATCTCGTTCATGAACGTGATCCGGGTCGCCAGCATCGCGTTGGCGGCGTACTTCGTCATCTCGGCGCTCGGCTCGTCCATGACGATGATCGGGTTGCCGGAGCGGACGAACGGCTCGTAGAGCCGCGTCATGACGTCGGCCGCGCGCTCGCTGTCGGTGCCGACGACGACGCGCTCAGGCTTCATGAAGTCGTCGACGGCCGCGCCCTCACGGAGGAATTCGGGGTTCGAGACGACGTCGAAGTCCTCGCCCGGCGTGAGCCCGTGCTTCGCGATGGCCTCCGTGACGCGGGCGGCGGTCCCGACCGGGACCGTGCTCTTGTCGACGATGACCTTGTAGCCCCAGCCCTCGCCCGTCGCCTTGGCCTCGGCGAGCAGCCGCCCGAGGTCGTCGGCGACGCCGAGGACGAAGCGGAGGTCGGCCGCACCGTCGGCGCCGGGGGGCGTGGGCAGCGCGAGGAACACCGCGTCGGCGGGCTCGACGGCCTCGGCGAGCTCGGTCGTGAACGTGAGGCGCTCCTCGCGCTGGCCGCGCTCGAAGTAGACCTCGAGGCCGGGCTCGTAGATGGTGAGCGTGCCGCCCTGGAGCGACTCGACCTTCTTCTCGTCGATGTCGACGCAGGTGACCTGGTTGCCCATCTCGGCGAAGCACACGCCCGAGACGAGCCCGACGTACCCGGTGCCGACGACTGCGATGTTCATGAGAACGGGGTCTGGGGGGAGGGGTGACGCGCAAAGGTATCGGCCGGACTCGTTTCGTGTCAGGCCCTCACGGAATCCTCTCCCCCGCCGCGCGGCTGGCGGCGGGGGTCACCAGCGGGGCGCGGGCGGGCCGGCGCGTCTTTGCGTGCGCTCCACACGGGCCCGTTGCCGCCAGCCCGGGGGCTGCCTAGTTTGGTCGTCCTGCCGCCGAGTGCCGGCGCTCGGTGCGCAACCGACTCCGTAGCTCAGTTGGCAGAGCAGCTGGCTTTTAACCAGCGGGTCGTAGGTTCGAGCCCTACCGGAGTCACCGGCCGCTCGGTGCGACCGCCGTTCTTTCGCGCGCCCCCGGGCGCTGTGATCCTGCCCAGGTGGTGAAATTGGTAGACACGCCATCTTGAGGGGGTGGTGCGAGCAATCGCGTGCTGGTTCAAGTCCAGTCCTGGGCACTCCTCGATACAAAAAGCGGCCCTTCCACAGCGGAGGGGCCGCTTTTCTCTTTTACGGGAGCCGCATTGGCGGCCCATGACGCGCGCAGAGGCGGTTTTCAGACACGTCTTGCACAGGTGAAAACAGAACGGCCAGAGGGTCTCGCGCGCCCTCAGATCGCCCCCACTTCCACCCCCACCTCGTGGGCCGCCTCGGGCCTACCCTACGGGCCGCGACCGCCCGACCGATACCCCCGGCCGAACAACCGCCGCGCGTGTCGCGGCTACTGAGACATGAGCAGCATCTATCAGCGGGGCGCGACGTGGTACTACCAGGTGGAGGACGCCGACCGGGCCGCGGCGGGCGAGCCGGTCAAGCGCCGGTTCTCGCTCCACACCGACGACGAACGGGCGGCGCGGACGCTCCAGTCCCGCGCCGACTACCTCCACGCGACGGGCGCCTGGGACCCGTGGGACGAGGACCTGATCTACGCCGTGAAGGCGCGTGAGCGGTCGGAGCGCCAGAAGGAGCTAGCGATTCTGGGCCGGGCCGCGAGCGCCGAGGAGCGCGGGACGGTCGCGCTGGCCGAGGCCATCCGGGCGTTCACGGCGCGGACCGACCTGAAGGCGGGCACGCGGCGGAGCTACAAGGCCGTGCTGGACCTCTTGCTTAAGGAGGTCGACCTCGACGAGGCGACGGGCCTTCCCAACAAGCTGTCGGTCGGCCGCTGGCTGCGCTCGGGGAGCGAGGGGCGGCAGGCGACGTACGCGCGGACGCTGCGGTCTTTCGAGAAGTGGGCGCGCGAGCAGGGCTACGTGCCCGGGGATGCCGAGACGTTCGTGCCGCCGACGAAGGCGAAGAACTCGGGCCGCCTCGTGTTCTTCACCCCGCAGGAGCACGCGGCCATCCTGGCACGCATCGCCGAGCATGCGTCGGTCGAGCACCGGCTCTGGCTGGAGCCCATCGTCCGGACGGCGGTCTACACGGGGCTCCGACTGGCGGAGCACGCCGAGGCGCGCGTCGAGTGGTTCGACGCCTCGAACCAGCGGCTGGTGATCCCGGCGACGAACGCGAAGAGCAAGAAGGACGACGTGGTGTACGTGCCGCTGGCGGCGGCCGAGGTCCTGGCGGAGCAGGTCGAGCGGAGCCGATCGGGCCACCTGTTCGAGCTGGGCGGCGGGGCGTTCTCGCCGGGCCACCTGTCGAACATGTTCCGAGACTATAAGGACGCGGCGGGAGTGGACAAGGGCAACTTCCACACGCTCCGGCACACCTGCGCGAGTTGGCTGGCGCAGGGTGGGGCTCCAGCGTACGCGATCCAGCGGCACATGCGGCACGCGCGGATCGAGACGACGATGCGATACATGCACCTGGGGCCGCAGCACCAAGAGGCGCTCATCGAGCAGGCCTTCGAGAAGCACGACCAGCTCTACGGGGCCGCGGATTAGCCCGCCCACGCATGCAGCCCGCCCCGTTCACCCTTCATCGGGGTTCGGCTGCGCGAGTCGCCCTTGGAAAAACCGGAGCGAACGCCGTGAGCCAGGAGGAAGCACGTCCGCAAAAGCATCTACTGCCTGGGGGCACTCACCCGGATCACATACGATCATACCATCACTATTAGTAATTGAAAAAGAATCACTTATTATAGATCTAGCATTCAAGACCCTCCCGGCGCCCATACCAAACGAGCTGAACCGCACACGTTTGGATCTTCCTGAAGCAACAGCGACCTGGGCCATGTTCTCCGGCGCAAATCCGAAACCCAAGAACATTACCACTTTTGACTCACAAATCAGTTGCCGGGCCTGCTCAACCTGAGACCGATTCGCACTTGATCGCTCTCCCGCTAGAGCGATGCTTCGGGCAGCCGCCTGGGTCAATCTAAATTCTCGATCGGAGATGCTGGGATCTTCGGATGGGTGAGAAGGCACCTGACTGTCACCTCCGAGCCCCGGAAAATACTCCCCGAGCTGACCGTGGATGTGCACGATCGGCACTCTCGCCTTGACCTGCTCCCAAGCCTTGGCAAGGCTCCAGCCCTTGAGGCCAGCCACGAAGTGAGTCAGGCGCCGCTCGATGAGCCGATCATAGTTGAACGTGATGAAGCCCACCGAGAGAGGCTCGTCGAAATGGCGCAGGCAGTCTCGGGCCACGGTTCCGAGCCAGTTGTTCGACTCGCTCCAAATCGGAGTCTTCCACTCCCGGGGAAGTAGGACCGAAGCGATCAGCGCCTTCGCAGCTGGCGCCAGTTTCTCGTCTTCGAAGGCTAGGGCATCGACCGACAAGCTGTTGGCCGTTACCAGACGATCTCGAAGTTGGGCTACCGACTCCATGCTCGCACCAAGGGCGACGCAAGTGCTTAGAGGAATGGATTTAAGGACCTGCCCATTCTCATGGATATTGAGCGCTTGCCGAGCGGCCCGCACTACAAGACGATCCAGTTCACTCCCCAGGGGCATCCCCCCTTCTTCTGGTGAACCCACGCTAGCTCCAGCGCCAACCACAAATACGAGATCCATTTTGCCTAGGGGGTGTGACCGAGCGGAAACGTACGCCCCAGTCATGCCAACTTAGCGTCACCGCTCGTCGAGGTCGGGCGTGGTGACACGGACGTACGGCTCGCCCGTCTCCTTCTTGCGGTACAGCCCGACCGAGATCCGCCCGTAGTCGGGGTCTCGGAAGTCGACGCGCCCACCGGCCAGCTGGAGCGCCCGCATCAGCTCGGGCTCCTGCATCCGGGCCGCGCGCCCGACGGCCGCTCCGCGCGCCTTCAGACGCCCGTACGCCTCGACCGTCGACGCCGTCGCGGGCATCTCCGCCCGGACGTCGTCGAGGTCGAACACGTCGACGCCCGCCCCCGGCTCCTCGGCGTTCGCCGACACCAGCCGCTGGACGCCGAAGAGCGGGACGCCCGTCGTCCGGTCGACGAGGCTCATCGGTGAGCGGGCGACCATCGTCGCGTCGCGCATGAGGAGCCCGAACGGGAGCGACGACCACATCTGGTAGCTCGCCATCGGGTCGCCCCCCTGCGTGAGCGACATCAAGAGCGGGAACCCGTCGCGCTCGTCCTCGGGCGTCACCGAGAGCGCCGCCAGCGCCCCGGCCTGGGCCACGCCGATGCCGAGGCGGGCGACGGCCGGGATCGCCCCGACGGCCTGGGCCGCGGCCACGGCCCTCCCCCCCACCGGCCCCAACATCGACTCCCGGACGCGCTCGTCGTCGCCGAAGAGCGCCTGCGCGAGCTGGCTCGCCCACCCCAGCGGCTGCGGGAGCGTCGCCTCGAAGATCGACGCCGGGAAGAGCCCCGAGAGGGCGAGCGCCAGCACGTTGGCCGTGGCCATCCGCGCGAACCGGTCGCCCTCCGGCGTGCCCCGCTCGAACCCCTGTGCTGACGCGTCCTCCCAGACGCGGCGCTGGAACGCCACCGACTGCCACGCCCACTGCTGGAACCGGAAGGCCACGCGCCCGACGGCCGTCGACGCCATCATCGGCCGCTCCGCCGCGCTGTAGACGAACTGGGTCGCCCGGACGCCCCGCTTGGCGTGCTCGATGAGCACCGGGTCGTCGAGCGCGAACGACTGGCCCGGCGCCAGACCGTCGGCCTCGAGCGCCTCGCGGGCCTTCACGTAGTGGGCCAGGAACGCCGTCGTCCGGAGCTTCCGCTCGGAGGCCCGCATGAACCAGCTCCCGGCCTGCTCGACGACGTCGAAGACGCCGTGGCGCTCGGCCAGCTCGCGGAGCGAGGCGTCGGTCTGGCGCGCCCTCTGGTCGTCGGCTTCGTCGCCACGCCGCATCCGCTCGGCGATGAGCCGCTGGGCGTCGCGCGTGAACGCCTCGACCTGGGCCGCCCGCTCGCCGGGCACCGTCCCCAGTTCGCCCGCGAACAGCGTCGGCACGATGCCGTGGCCCTCGACCCACGCATGGACCTTGTCCCACGAGTCCCAGGCCGGGTTGAGCCGCTGGAGGTAGTCGAGCGAGAACGCCCGGCGCGTGGCGCCGTAGCCCGTCGAGACGAGCGTGTTCGCGTGCTGCGTCAGGTTGTAGACGTAGCCGCGTGGGCGGGCCAGCAGCGAGAGCATGGCCCACTTGGCCTCCAGGCGGCTGAACGCAGCCAGCTTCGACGCGAACCGCCCGCTCGACGGCGTCGCCCCGATGAACGGCTCCGCGGCCTCCACCCCGCCCTGCCGGATGGCCTCGCGGCTCTCCTCGCCGAACCACCGGCCGCCCAGGAGGTGCGCGTCGACCCACCGGGCGCGCCGCTCCAGCGCGTGCTCGGTGAACGCCAAGTACGGGTTGCCCTTGAGCCCCAGGCCGTCGTCGTCGAGGTAGGCCTGCGGGAAGTAGGCCGGGTAGCCGAGGAGGTCGCGCGCCTTGAGCCGGAGGAAGCGCGCCCAGCTCTTCGTCGTCCCGCCCTCGCCACCGGCATCGGTGGCATCCGGATCACCGAGGTCGGCCCGCCGCTCGAACCCGTCGATCGCCACCTTGTTGAGCATGGCCCCAAGGCGGCGGTGGTAGGCGCTCACGAGACGAGCCTCGTACTCGCCGAGCGCGTCGGACCGCTTCGACCACCCCGGCGCCGTCTCCTCGGTCCGCGCGCGGAGGTTGCCCGGCCGCTCGCGCGTGCCTGAGGCCGCCACGCGCGCCTCGTCGAGCGCGGTCGCGTCCTCGCCCGGCCCCGACAGCACGAGCCGCTGGACGACCAGCTCGGCCGTCGGATCGCCGCCCATGAGCCCCGCAAGTTCGGAGGCCGATCCGGCCTGCCCGCGCGCGTAGAGCTCACGGACGCGGGCCTCGACGGCCTTCCGCTCGGTCTCGCTCGCGCCCTCCTCTTGAAGCGCCGCCAGACGCTCGGCGAGGTGCTGCTCAAGCGCGCCCTTGGAATACCCGAGGTGGGGCCAGTAGCCCGTCTGGTAGCCTGTGAGCGGGTACGGCCGGTCGTGGCCCAGGAGCCGCGCCTCCTGCTCGTCGGCCTCGGCGTGGCGGCCCTCGGCCCGCAGCTGGGCCAACGTCACGTTCTCCCCGTTCCGGTCCTCGAACCGGTGGCCCTCCAGCTCGAGCGCGTGCATGAGCACCCCGAGCCCGTCGAGTCCGACGCGCGGGACCTCGCCCGTCTGGACGAGCCGCCGCTGCATCCGCTGGAGCGTCGCCAGCGCGTCGACGCCGTGGGGCACGTCGTTGCCGTGGCCGTCGGTCTCGAACCGGACGGCGACCCGCTTGCCGCCGGGCCCGCGGATGCCGACGAACAGATCGCGCCATGCCGAGGCGTCGGGCCGAACCCAATCGCGGTAGAGCCGCTCCGTCGTCTGGTTCGTGAGCGCCTTCGCGCGGTCGATCAGCTCGCGACCTGTGACCTGGCCGCCGTCGCCGGGCAGGACGAACCAACGGCCCGCTACGGCCTCGATCGTCGGCCGGTGAGCCTCGTACTCCGCTTGGTAGACATACAGCGTCCGGTCGGTCTCCTTGTCGGTCGCGCCGAGCACACGGCGGCGGCCCTGGTCCTCGAGTTCCATCTCGGCGACGGCCGCCTCGTGGAGCGCCTCGGCCTCGGCCGGTCCGAACGCCATGCCGCCGTCGGCCGCCCGCGCGCCGCGGAGGAACGTGAGCGACCGGGCCCGGTCGGCGCGGGCGCGGCTGAGCACCTTCTCCTGGTGCTCCCCGATCGCCGACGCGAACGAGCGCATCAGCCCCATCGTCGACGTGAACCGGACGACCTCACGCGGGACGGCCTGCCCCGTCTCAGGGTCGAGGACGTGGCGGACGACGACCTCGGGGACGGCCTCGTAGCGCCGGAGGAACCGGTCGGCCCACGTCGGGGCCAGCCAGTAAGCCCGCTTCGGCACCTTCGGGTAGACCGGGCTCCCATCGGCCGCGCGCTCTACCTGCTCACGGGCAAACTCGCCCGAGAGCGTCTTGCGGAAGGCGCCCAGGAAGGAGTCGACCGTCTGAGGTCCCGCCTGCGACGGGAGCACACCGATGCCGAGGCCGAGCCCGCTCTGGCCCTCCTTCTCCTGCGACGTGACGCCCGCGAAGGCGGCGGCGTAGTTGCGAGCGACCTCGGGGTAGAGACCGAGGAGCCGCTGGAGGTCGGCGGCCCGGTCCGCGTCGACGCCCGTGAGCCCACCGCGCGCGGCGACGGCCTGCTCGATCTGCCAGAAGTCGTCGAGGAGCCGATCCGTCGCCGTCTCGGCGCGGGCCGCCAGCGTGGCGCTCGTCGCGCCCGGGTCGGCCTCCGTGACCGTCTCGGTCTCCCCCGCCTCGGCACCGAGGCGGGCGGACTCCACAGGGACGCCGTCGGAGACCGGCGGCGCCACGCCGAACAGCTCACGCACGGCCCGCTCCCCGTCGATCTGCGAGGCCCGGTCCTCGGGCGCGTCGGAGCGGTTCCGGCGGGCGAGGTCGACGGCGTCGTTGTAAAGGCCGAACACGTCGGCGATCGTCTCCGCCGAGACGACGCGGCTGGCGAGCTGGCTCTGCGGCTGTCCCGTCCCCCACCAGTCGGCCTCGACCGCCTTGTACGCGGCCTCGCCGTCCTCGCCCTTCTGGGCCGCCTCGGCGCGGGCCTGCGCGGCCCGCTCCAGCATGGTTGCCCTCGACTCCACCTCGACCGGGAGCGACGACACGAGGACGCCCTCGAAGTAGGCCCGCTCGTCGGGCGAGAGGCCCGCAGCGAACCGCTCCGCCTCGATGGCGATCGACTCGGGCGTGTGCGGGCGCTCACGGCCGTCCTGCGTGTCGCCCGGCTGCGCGGCCTTGAGGTCGCGCCAGTAGGCGGCCTCGCGGCGGCGGAGGTCCTGGGCACCCGCCGCGATCTCGCGGAGTCGGTCGGGCGTCGTCCCGGCGCCCGTGAGCGCGCGGCCCCGGCGGGCGAGGAGGGCGGCCGAGGCCACGTCCCAGACGTCGCCCCGGTACTTCCAGGAGACCGCGCCGCCCTCGGTCTCAGCGGGCGCCGCCATCTTGAGCGACGACCGGCCCGTGAGCGCCGCCAGCTCGGGCTCGGCGTACCACACCTTCCGGGCCCACCGGAGTAGGCTCTTCTCGTGGCCGCGCGCGTCGGTCCAGTCGGTGTGGCCGTTCCTCGAGGCCTGCGGGCTCCCGTCGGTCCGCGGCCGGTACGCACCGCCCGTCTGGGCGCCGAGCCACGCGAGTGCGCGGGCGGGCACGATCGCGCTCTCGGGGCTCCCCGCCAGCCGCTGCATCGTCTCGTCGAGCCCGAAGGGGGACGCGCCCTCGTCGTCACCGCGCCGCTGACCATCCCCCACGCGAAACGACTCGGCGAAGGCGCGCCAGGCGGCCGTCTGCGTCGGCCCGTAGGCCTCTCGGAG
>CAYPVZ010000016.1:0-19586 GCA_964414235.1 uncultured Rhodothermales bacterium
GGTCGCTGAGGTGGCCGGCGCCATCACGCCCGTGCCGGGCGGCGTCGGGTTGATGACCCTCGCCATGCTGCTGGCGCACACGCTGGAGGCCGCGCGCCGCCGCGAGGCCGCCGCCAGCGCCGCGTGATGCAGGCCGCCCCCGCCCCCGACAGCCTCGCCACCGACACGCTGGCGCGGGCGGACTCGCTGCTGCGCGACTCGCTGGCCGCCGCCGACACCGTCCTCGTCGACACGGCGCGCGGCGTCGGCGGGCTGGCGCGCGACATCGGCGAGGCGGCGGACGCGCTCCAGCAGGGGCGGCTCGACCTGTTCTTCCAGCGCCTGGGCAACGGCTTCATCGCCTTCGCCGTCGACAACCTGCTGCCGGCGCTGGTCCTGGCGTTCGTCTTCTGGGTGGCCCTTCGCCTGATCCACGTCGTGCTCGACCGGGCGCTCGGGCTAGCCTCGCGGATCGACACGGGCGTCCAGCAACTCATCCCTCGGTTCGTCCGGATGGTGATCGTCTCGATCGCCGCCATCGCCGTGCTGGCGAAGGTCGGCATCGAGGTCGCGCCGTTCATCGCGGGCCTCGGCATCGCCGGCATCGCGCTCGGCTTCGCGGCGCAGGACACGGTCCAGAACCTGATCGCGGGCGTGACCATCCTGCTGGACCGGCCCTTCCAGGTCGGCGACAACATCGAGCTCCACGACACCTTCGGGACGGTCGAGGAGATCACGCTCCGGACGACGCGGGTCCGGACGGTCAACAACCAGATGGCGATCCTGCCCAACGCCAACGTCATCTCGAACAAGATCATCAACCACTCGATGCTCCGCGCGCTGCGCATCGTGGTCCCGTTCGGCATCGCGTACAAGGAGAGCCCCGAGGCCGCCCGCCGCGTCGTGCTCGGGCTGACCGAGGGCGACGCCCGCCTCCACCCGGACTACCAGCCCGCCGCCGTCGTCACCGAGCTGGCGGACTCGTCGGTCAACATGGAGCTCCGGTTCCACCTGAAGGACGCGCGCCTGGAGGTCCCGATCCGCCTGGAGTACCAGGAGAAGGTGTTCGAGGCGCTCAAGGCGGCCGGCATCGAGATCCCGTTCCCGCACCTCCAGCTGTTCATCGACGAGGCCAAGGCGTTCGAGCGCTCGCGCCTGCTCGGACCGGCGCCCGACGAGGACGCCTGAGCCGCTCAGATCGACGGCCTCTCCGTGGCGGCGCGCTCGACGTCGCGCGGGAGGGCGTCGAGCGTCCCCCGCCAGTCGAAGGCGACGTGGCGGGAGCTCGTCGGCGGCGGGTCGCCGCGCCGGATCGGGAATCCGAGGGGGACCGGGGCCCCGGCGGCCGGCGGCGGCCGGAACGAGGACGGCGGTGAGGGGTCCGGGAGGGCCTCCTTTCCCCCTCCATGCCCGACTTCGCTTCCCGGACCGCCCTCGTGACCGGCGCCTCGACCGGCATCGGCCGCGCCATCGCCGTCGAGTTCGCACGCCGCGGCGCGGCGGTCGTGATCAACTACCCGGACGACGACGAGCGCGCGAACGCCGAGGCGACCCGCCAGCTCGCCGAGGCCGCCGCGCCCGGCGCCCGCTGCACGCTCGCCCGCGCCGACGTCTCGCTCGAGGACGAGGTCGAGGCCCTGTTCGAGGCCGCCGGCCCGGTCGACGTGCTGGTCAACAACGCGGGCATCCAGATCGAGGAGCCGTCGTCGCACGAGACGTCGGCGGCCCACTTCGACGCCGTGCTGGCGGTCAACCTGCGCGGGGCGTTCCTGTGCGCGCGGGCGGCCCTGCGCGGCTTCCTCGCCCGCCCCGCCCGCGACGACGGGTCGCGCGGCGCCATCGTCAACGTCTCCAGCGTCCACGAGCGGATCCCGCGCCCCCACTACCTCTCGTATGCCGTCTCCAAGTTCGGCCTCCAGGGGCTGACCCAGACGCTCGCGCTGGAGTACGCCGACCGCGGCATCCGCGTCAACAGCATCGCGCCGGGCGCCACGCTCACGCCCATCCAGAGCTGGGTGGACGACGAGGCGACGCAGGCCGAGGTGGCCCGCCACATCCCCATGGGCCGCATCGCCAGCCCGGAGGAGATCGCCCGCCTCGCCGCCGTCCTCGCCTCCGACGACGCGGCCTACGTCACCGGCCAGACCCTCTTCGCCGACGGCGGCCTCACGCTCTACGCCGACTTCCGGAAGCCCTGGAGCGGGTGAGCCCGGGGCCGGCGAGACCGGCTCCGCCTCCTGACGCTCGACCCTCGCCCTCTGCACTCCATGCATTACGACCTCTGCATCATCGGGGCCGGCGTCGGCGGCGGCGCGCTGGCGCTCGCGCTGGCGCCGACCGGCAAGCGCATCCTGCTCCTCAACCGCCGCGGCTCGCTCCCCCGCGAAGCGGCGAACTGGGACCCGGAGGCGCTCTTCAAGCACGGCCGCTACAAGACCGACGAGCGCTGGACCGACGCCACAACAGGCGAGCCCTTTCAGCCCGGCCTCTACGAGTGGCTCGGGGGCAACACCAAGGTCTACGGCTCGGCGCTGCTCCGCTTCCACCCCCGGGACTTCGGCGCACTGCAGACCCTGGACGGCATTTCTCCGGCCTGGCCGATCTCCTACGACGACCTCGCGCCCTACTACGACCGCGCCGAGCGCGTCTACCACGTCCACGGCCGTCGCGGCGCGGATCCGTTCGAGCCGCCGGCCTCGGGCGCCTTCCCGCACCCGCCCATTGCCCACGACGCCCGCATCCAGGAAGTCGCCGACGGGCTCCGCCAGCAGGGCCTGCAGGCGTTCGAGCTGCCGATGGGGGTCCGCTACAGCCACGAGGACCCGGGCTCCGGGCCGTTCGTGCTCCGCGAGACGTTCGAGGCCATGGGCCGCGCCGCCTTCGACGGCTACCCGGACCTCCTCCACCTCAAGGCCGACGCCGAGACCGCGACCGTCCTCCCCGCCGCGGCCTACGACAACGTCGACCTCGTGACGGACGCGACCGTGACGCGCCTCGTCACCGACGCCAGCGGCACGACCGTCACCCACGTCGAGGCCTTCGTCGACGGCGAGCCGACGACGTTCCGCGCCGACGTGGTCGTGCTCTGCGCCGGCGCCCTCCGCTCGGCCGAGCTCCTCCTGCGCTCCGCCAGCGACCGCCTCCCCGAGGGGCTGGCGAACCGCTCCGGCGCCGTCGGCCGCCACTTCATGCGGCACGTGACCTCGAAGTTCTATTCCGTTGCGAGCGAGACCCCGAACCCGACGCGCTTTCAGAAGACGCTCGCCGTCAACGACTTCTACTTCGGCGTGCCGGGGGACGCGACCTGGGACGGCGTCCCGCTGGGGCACGTCCACCTCATGGGCAAGCACGCCGGGTGGCAGATCCTCCAGGACCTCGGCGAGGACGCGATGACGCCGGACGAGGCCGACCGGATCGCGGCCCACTCGGTCGACTGGTGGGTGCAGACCGAGGACCTCCCGCTCCCCGAGAGCCGGATCACGCTCGGCCCGGACGGCGGCGTCCGCGTCCGCTACGTCGAGACGAACCGGGCAGCGCAGGCCCAGCTCATGGACCGGCTGGAGGCCGCGCTCCGCACGATCGGTTTCGACCACTTCCTCCGCGTGCCGATGCCGCTGGCGGTCGTCAACCACCAGTGCGGGACGTGTCGCATGGGGACCGATCCCGCGTCGAGCGTCGTCGACCCGACGGGGAAGGCCCACGACCTGGGCAACCTGTACCTCGCCGACGCGAGCGTCTTCCCGTCCTCGGCCGCGACGAACCCAACGCTGACGATCGCGGCGAACGCCTTCCGTGTGGCCGAGCACCTCGCGTCTGACGTGCTCTGACCTGGCCCGCCGAGTCGGAAAACGGGACCGCTGCGACATCGCCGAATGCGTCACAGAGTCATCATGTCCGACGAGACCATTGATGACGAAACAACCGACTCGGCTCCGTCCAACACGGCTCATTAACCCCTGATCGCAGACCATAGACCAACCATATCCGCACGCCATTGTCCCCAACCTGGCATAAAGATTATCAAGCAATCGTTAGGGCCGTTGATGTTTTAAACTTTTCGTGTACGTTGGGAGGCCCACCCCTATTCCTCCATGGCCTCCCTCTCACGCCTCCTCGCCGCGGCCCGCCGGGCGCTGCTCGACCGCGGCGCCCGCCCCGCCGCCGACCTCGACGCCATCGATTCCCGGCGCCGGTTCTTCCGACGCGCCAGCGCGGCCGGCGTTGCCGCCATCGGCACCGGCCTCCTCCTCCCCGACGACGCCTGGGCGGCCATCGAGGAGCGAGCCGACGCCTTCGGCATCACGCCCGGCACTGTCGTCGACGCCCAGGGGCGTCTCGTCCGTCGACGCCCCCTCGGGACAGAACCGTACCTCGGCGAGATCATGATGATCGGCTGGGGCTACGCACCGCGCGACTGGGCCCTCTGTGATGGCCAGCTGTTGGCGATTTCTAACTACGCCGCGCTGTATGCCCTTCTCAGCACCAAGTTCGGCGGCGACGGCCGAGTCTCGTTCGGGCTACCCGACCTCCGGGGTCGCGTGGCCCTCCATCCCGGAACAGGACCCGGTTTGACGCCACGGACGTGGGGTCAGAAGACGGGCCAAGAGTACGTGACCCTGACCGAGGCGGAGATGCCGGCGCACACCCACTTGCAGGTTCCTCCTACGCTGGAAGCCGCGCTGCCAGCGTCCAACACGGGTGGAACGACAGACGACCCCTCGGGCAACATCCTGGCCGGGACGACCGGACGGGGTGGTGACCGGTTCGCCAGCCTTTCGGATGCCAACACGTCCATGCCCGTCATTCTATCCGGGAGCGGAGGCAGCACAGAGACGGGGTCCGCTGGCGGCAACCAGTCCCACAACAACATGATGCCGTTTCTCGGGATCTACCACGCGATCGCGATGGAGGGGGTTTTTCCGCCACGGGGCTAGGGCCTCCGAAATTTCGACGCTCGCCCCACTGGCTGTTTGTTCACCAGTGGGGCGCATTGTATTTCGCCGGGTTGGGGCATGCCTCAATATCTCAGCGCGGCACGGCAAACCGCTCGCTATTCGACCTCTATCGTGTACGTTTGGCGAACCTCACCATCCCCCGCGCCTCATGGCCTCCCTCTCACGACTTCTCGCCTCTGCTCGCCGCATGCTCCTCGCCCGCGGCGCCCGCCCCGCAGGCGACCTCGACGCCATCGACTCCCGCCGCCAGTTCTTCCGGCGCGCCGGTGCCGTCGGTGTGGCCGCCATCGGCACCGGCCTCCTCCTGCCCGACGACGCCTGGGCCGCCGTCGAAGAGCGAGCCGACGCCTTCGGCATCACGCCCGGCACCGTCGTCGACGCACAGGGACGACCCGTACGGCGCACGCTCGGGGCCGAGCCGTTCGTCGGCGAGATCATGCTCGTCGGCTGGAACTTCGCTGCGCGGGGCTGGGCCTTGTGCCAGGGCCAGCTCATGGCCCTCAGCCAGTACTCGGCGGTGTACGCCCTGCTCGGCACGACCTATGGCGGGAATGGCCAGAGCACGTTCGCCCTCCCGGACCTCCAGGGGCGGTCCGCCATCGGCTGGGGGCAGGGCCCGGGCCTCACTGACCGAGATCTGGGCGAAGTGGGTGGAAACGAAGCCGTCACGCTGATCACGTCGCAGATGCCGGTGCACAACCATGCGATCACGCCCCAAGCCGTGAACATCCCCGCCACGAACACGGCCACGACGCTGACGGACGACCCGGCGGGCAACATCCTGGCCGGCAGCTCCGGTCGAGGCGGCACCCGCTTCGCCGCGCCCTCGACCGCCAACACGGCCCTCGGTGGGAGCCCGACCATCAGCGGCATGACGGGCATAGCTGGGGGGAGCGAGCCCCACGACAACATGATGCCGTTCCTGGCTCTCAACTACCAGATTGCCCTCCAGGGCATCTTCCCCTCGCGATCCTAACCCCTGCGCCTCAACATTCGCCTCTCCTGTCATGCGACCCTTTTCCCACTTCCTTGCTTCTTTCCGCCGCGCGCTTCTCGCCCGCGGCGCCCGCCCCGCGGGCGACCTCGACGCCATCGACTCCCGCCGCCAGTTCTTCCGACGTGCCAGCGCCGCGGGCGCCGCCGCCATCGGTACCGGCCTCCTCCTGCCCGACACTGCCTGGGCCGCCGTCGAGGAGCGAGCCGACGCCTTCGGCATCACGCCCGGCACCGTCGTCGACGCACAGGGACGACCCGTACGGCGCACGCTCGGGGCCGAGCCGTACATCGGCGAGATCATGCTCGTCGGCTGGAACTTCGCCACACGTGGCTGGGCCTTATGCGAAGGGCAGCTCATGGCTCTCAGTCAGAACACCGCGTTGTTTTCGCTGCTCGGCACGTCCTACGGTGGTGATGGCCGAACCACGTTCGGCCTCCCGGATCTCCGCGGGCGGTCCGCGATCGGCTGGGGCCAGGGCCCTGGGCTTTCGGATCGTCGTCTCGGGCAGAGGGGCGGAGAGGAGACCGTCACGCTGAACATGTTGCAGATGCCGGCGCATAACCATGCGATCACGCCCCAAGCCGTGAACATCCCCGCCACGAACACGGCCACGACGCTGACGGACGACCCGGCGGGCAACATCCTGGCCGGCAGTTCCGGTCGGGGCGGCACCCGCTTCGCCAATCCCTCGACGGCCAACACGGTCCTGGGTGGGAGCCCGACGATCAGCGGCACCACGAGCATGGCCGGAGGGAGCCAGTCCCACAACAACATGATGCCATTCCTGGCCCTCAACTATCAGATCGCACTTCAGGGCATCTTCCCCTCCCGGTCGTAAGGGCGAAGGTTTCCGACCTCGTGCCCCGCTGGCGACGCGTGCCGCCAGCGGGGCACGACATGCGGGGCCGGTGCGAACCCCGGCGGCGCTCGCGCTTTCACGGGGCGCACTCGGCCTTTCTCGATGGAGTCCCCCCTGTTCGTCCTCTTCGGCGCCACCGGCGACCTCGCCGCCGTCAAGCTCTTCCCCGCGCTCTACCGCGTCACGACCCGCTCCGATATGCCCGGCCGGCCGACCATCGTCGGCGTCGGGCGCTCGGACTGGGACGACGACAAACTCCAGGCTGCTGCCGTCGACGCGCTTCGCGACTCCGGCGTGGACGAGGCCGACGCACGTGCCTGGGCGGAGGGCGCCCTCCGCTATGCCCGGGTCGAGGCCTACGACCGTCTCGACCCGGTCTTCGAGACCGCCCGCCGGCTCGAAGACGAGCGCAACCTGGAGGGCCACCGGATCTACTACCTCGCCCTCCCGCCCGACACGTTCCCCGGCATCATCGAGGCGCTGGGCACACACGAGGCCGAGCGCGGGACCGTCGGCGAGCATGTGGCCGACGACGCGCCGTACGTGCGCCTCGTCATCGAGAAGCCGTTCGGGCACGACCTCGCCAGCGCCCGCGCGCTCAACGCGACGGTCCACAAGCACTTCCCGGAAGATGACGTCTACCGGATCGACCACTACCTGGGCAAAGAGACGGTCCAGAACCTGATGGTCTTCCGCTTCGCCAACGCCTTCTTCGAATCGGCCTGGAGCCGGCAGGATGTCGAGCGTGTCGAGATTCTGGTCGCCGAGACGAACGACGCCAGCGGGCGCGCCGGCTACTTCGACGGGGTCGGCACGCTGCGCGACATGATCCAGAATCACCTCACGCAGCTCTTCGCGCTAACGGCCATGGAGCCGCCGGCCCGGCTCGACGCCGAGGGCATCCGCCGCGAGAAGATCAAGGTGCTCCGCTCGACGCGGACGGCGCGCTCGAACGAGGTCGTCCTCGGCCAGTACAGACCGGGGGACGGTCACGACGAGGGCTACCGCGACCACGAGGGCGTCGCCGAGGACTCGCGGACCGAGACGTTCGCCGCCGTCCGGCTCCACCTCGACAACTGGCGCTGGCAGGGCGTCCCGTTCGTGCTCCGCACGGGCAAGCGGATGAAGGAGCGCGTGACGGAGATCGCCGTCGTCTTCCGCCGCCCGCCGGTCTCGCTGTTCCAGACCTCCGGCGGCTGCGCTCCGACCCCCAACGTCCTCCGCCTTCGCCTTCAGCCCGACGAGGGCTTCCGCCTCTCGTTCGACGTCAAGACACCCGGCGACGGGTTCGACGTCTCGACGCGCGAGCTCTCGTTCCGCTACGAGGACACCTTCGGTCCCTTCCCCGACGCCTACGAGACGCTGCTCCACGACGTCGTCGATGGCGACCCGGCGCTGTTTGTCCACGCGGAGGAGGCCGAGGAGGCGTGGCGGATCTACGACGCCGTGCTCGACAACGCACACATCGAGGTCCATGAGTACGCCTCGGGCACATGGGGGCCCGAGGCGGCCGGGCGGATGATCGAGGCACCGCCGCCCGAGGAGGCCGGCGCGTCGGCAGAGAACTGCTGAGCAGGTCCGTCGTCTGTTGTCCCTGGTCTGGCCACCGGCTGGCGGCGCGCGCCGCCAGCGGCTCTCCCCCCTTCTCATGTCCGCTGAACTCGTCGTCCTCCCCTCCAAAGACGCCGTCGCCGAGGCCCTCGCCGACCGGACGGCCGCCGCGCTCCGCGCCGCACTCGCCGCGAAGTCGCGCGTCACGCTCTGCCTGACGGGCGGCTCGACGCCCGAGCCCGCCTACCGCCGCCTCGCCCAAGCCGACGGTGTCGAGTGGGACCGCATCCACGTGTTTTGGGGCGACGAGCGGTGCGTCCCGCCAGACCACCCGGAGAGCAACTACGCCATGGCCGCGCGGACGCTGCTGGAGCCGGCCGGCGTCCCGGAGTCCAACATCCACAAGATGCCGGGCGGGTGCCCGCCGGACGAAGGCGCGGCGGTCTACGAGCAGGCCCTGGAGCAGTTTTTCGGCGAGGACCTCTGGTTCGACGTCCTCCACCTGGGCATGGGCGACGACGGCCATACGGCCTCGCTTTTCCCCGGAACGGACGCGCTCGACGAGGACGACCGACGCGTCACCATCGGGCAGGCGCCGCCCTCCGCCGCCGTCCGCGACCGCCTTACGCTGACGTTCTCAGCCCTCCGCCACGCCGGGCTCTGCCTCATCGCCGCTGCCGGCGCCGGCAAGCGCCAGGCGTTCCAGGCCGTCCTCGACGCGTACGACGGGGAGGCCGAGGGCCCGCCGGCCGCGCGCGTCGAGGTCCAGGGCAACCTCGTCTGGCTGGTCGACCGCGACCTGGCGCAGGGGCTGGCGGACGACGACTGACCCACATCGGCACGCATTGCTAGCCGAAAGGTTAGATCGGGCACATTCGCGGGTCTATAAGGGGCAGACTCGCCCTGCCCGCCATGTCCTCGTTCGTCACAGAACCGCTCGTCGCCGAGCCCACCGAGGTCGTCGCTCGTATCCCTGAGGCCGCCATCCAGGACGCCTGGGTGCGCGGCCTCTTCGACACGACAGCGCTCCGAACGACCGATAGCCAACCCGTCCGCGTGTTGGACCGTGGCCGCCTCAACACCGACTCTGGACCGGACGTGACCGACGTTCGCGTCGAAATCGGCGGGCTGCTCTGGGCCGGTGACGTCGAGATCCACACGACGAGCGCCGCCTGGGAGGCCCACGGCCACCACGCCGACCCGGCCTACGACCGCGTCGTCCTCCACGTCGTGCTGGCGGCTGACCGGCGGACGGGGACGCTCCGCCGCGCGGACGGCTCGGTGCTTCCGGAACTGGTGCTCCTCCCCCACCTCGACCGCTCGCTGCGGGCGCTCCTGCGCGCCTTCTACGTCGAGCCGCGCGAGGCGCCGCACTGCGCGGCGCGCTGGGGCGAGGTCGACGCGGCGCTCCGGCGCGAGTGGATCCGCGCCCTCGGCGTCGAGCGGCTCCGCCAGCGGGCGCGAGCACTCGGTCATGCCTACGGACGCCGCCCCGACCTCGAACGTCTCCTCGTCGGACGCATGTTCCGTGCACTCGGGTATGAGGCGAACGCCGCGCCATTCGAGGCACTGGCGACGCGGCTCCCGCTCGGCTCCCTCCGCCAGTTAGACGGCCCCGCGATCCACACCATGCTTCGGGCGGCCTCCGGCCTCGACGGCGCGTCGCTGTTCCAGACGACGACCGCAGCTCCTCTCGCCCTCACGCCGATGCGGCCCCAGGCCTGGAAGAAGGGCGGCCGCCCAGCCAACGCCCCCGCCCGGCGACTGGCGCAGGCGGCGGCGTGGCTCGCCCCCGGCGGCATCCTCCGTTCCGACCCCGTCGCCCGCCTGGCCGATGCGCTGGCGGACGGCCTCGACAGGACGCTGGCCGCCCTGCGCTCCGACCCGCCCGACGGCTCGCCGCGGCTCGGCCTCCCCCGTGCGACGCGCGTCCTCGCCGACGCCGTTCTCCCCATTCTGCTTCTCGATGCGGAGCAACGCGAGGACCCGGCGCTCGAAACGGCCGTCCTCGATGCCTACGCCGCGCTGCCCGCCGAGGCCGACCGAATCACGCGGCGGTTCGACGCGGCCGGGCTCCGACCAAAGACGGCGGTCGAAGCGCAGGGCGTCCACCAGCTCGCGCGGGCGTACTGCGACGAGGGGCGCTGCGCACGGTGCGCCATCGGGCAGGCGCTCTACCCGGCACTCGCGCGGGCGTGAAATCCGGTCGAGCGGTCGGGCGCTGCAACCCAACTGGTGAGAAGCGGTACTAACTTTCAGTCCCGACTGAAAATCGCATGGCCGTCGCTACCGCCCCGTTCGCCGAGACTGCGCCCCTGGGCCTCAAGGACATCCAGTCTCTCATCGACGACGACCTGAAGGCGTTCCGGCGGCAGTTCCGCGACGCCATGCGCTCGCGCGTGCGGCTGCTGGACACGGTCGTCCAGTACCTCCTCAAGCGGAAGGGCAAGCAGATCCGGCCGACGCTCGTGCTGCTTTCGGCCGAGATGGCCGGCGGGGTGACCGAGCGGAGCTACCGCGCGGCGTCGCTCGTCGAGCTGCTCCACACGGCGACGCTGGTCCACGACGACGTGGTCGACGAGGCCGACACGCGTCGCGGCGTGGCGTCCATCAACGCGCTCTGGCGCAACAAGGTGGGCGTGCTCCTCGGCGACTACCTCCTCAGCCGAGGCCTCCTGCTGGCGCTCGACGCGGGCGACTACGACCTGCTCCACCTGACCTCGGACGCCGTCCGGCGGATGTCGGAGGGCGAGTTGCTCCAGATCGAAACGGCCCGCAAGCTCGACATCACCGAGGAGCGCTACCTCCGCATCATCGGTGACAAGACGGGCTCGCTCATCGCGGCCTGCATGGCGGCCGGCGCCGCCAGCGCGGGCGCCGACGAGGCGACCATCGCCCGCGCGAAGACCATCGGCGAGACCATCGGCCTGGCCTTCCAGATCCGCGACGACCTCTTCGACTACGACACCGACGCGGCAGCCGGCAAGCCGGTCGGGCTCGACCTCCAGGACCGCAAGATGACGCTCCCGCTCATCCTCGCGCTCGACCGCGCCGACGACGCGACCCGCCAGCGGATCCGTCGGATCGTCCGCAAGCGGAAGAAGAGCCGCGCGGAGACGGCCGAGGTCGTCCGGTTCGTCGAGACGTCCGGCGGGCTGGCGGCGGCGCGGGAGCGGATGGAGGCGCTGGCGGCCGAGGCGGCCGAGGCGCTCCGCCAGTTCCCCGCGTCCGAGGCGCGCGAGGCGCTCGTCGGGCTCTGCGCCTACGTCGTCGCGCGGAAGCGGTAACCCCTGATTCTGGGCGACGGGGCGGATTCGCGTGCGCCGGACGGCGTTCATGGGCTACGTTGGGACGTCCCCCTCTGCCATGACCGTCCACCTCCTCGGCACCGGCTCGGCCAACGCCGGCCCCGACCGTACGACGACCATGCTGGCCGTCGAGCACGCTGGCCGCGTGGTCCTGGTCGACTGCGGCGGCGACGCGGTCCAGCGCATGCTGGCCTGCGGACTGGACCCCGTCCACCTCGACGCCGTCATCCTGACGCACGAGCACCCGGACCACATCTCGGGCTACCCGCTCCTGCTGGAGAAGCTGTGGCTGCTCGGCCGTCGCGACCCGATTCCGGTCTACGGCCCGGCGCCGACCCTCGCGAAGGCCCGCGCGCTCTTTGCGATCTTCGACACCGGCAAGTGGGTGTCGATGCCCGAGCGGAGCTTCCACGAGGTCGGCTTCTGGGAGGGCGCGCACGTCCTCACGCTGGACGGGCTGTCGATCACCGCCACGCCGGTCGATCACCCCGTCCCCACCATCGGCCTTCGCTTCGAGACCGACGACGCCATCGTCGCCTACTCGTGCGACACGGCCGTCTGCGAGGCCGTCGTGCGGCTGGCGGACGGCGCGGACGTGCTGATCCACGAGGGCACGGGCTCGCTGCCGGGGGTCCATGCATCGCCCGAGGAGGCCGCGGGCGTGGCGGCTGAGGCCGGCGTCGGGCGGCTCATCCTCGTTCACGCGCCGTTCGACGCGAGCGACGACGGGCTGACATCGGCGTGCGCAGCGTTCACCGAGACATCCTGGGGCCACGACGGCGACCGTATCGACGTCCACCAGACGGCGGCGGTGAAGTGAAAAAGGGCGCGCCCGGATGGACGCGCCCCACCGACCTGATGCGGCAGCCCGGACCGCTATGCCGCTGCGGGCGGGAAGAGCGGATAGATGGTAGCCACCGGGCGGGCTTCGGGAGCGGTCTGGGTTTCCGCCACCTCGGCGACGGCGTCCATGGCGCGCTCGGCGTCGGCCTCGCTGCGGTGCTGGACGGCCGCCAGTTGGGCGACCTGCCGGCGGAGCCGGCGAGCGCGACGCCGGGCCGAGCGGTTCAGAATCGAGTTGAGCTGGAGCCGGATGGCCTCGGTCCGCCGCGGCCCAACACCGTCGAGGTCCTGGAGGCGACCGTCGAGCGCGGCCCGCTCCAGCTCAGCCAGCGACTCGACGCCCAGCTCGTCGATGAGGCGCCGCGCGAGACGAAGGCTCACGCCGGGGACCGTCGCCAGCAGCTCGGCCGGATCGTCGGCGCGGAGGAGCCGGTCGCGAAGGCCAATGCGGCCGGTTTCGACGTACTGGGCGAGGTGATGCGCGAGATTGACGCCGATGCCGGGCAGCGACATCAGCGCCTCGCGGCCGCCCTCGCCGTAGAGCCGCGCGACGGGCGCGTCGAGGTCCCGGATCATGGCGGCCGCCTGCAGATAGGCCTGCACGCGGTAGGGATTGGACTCGCCCTGACGCACGAGCACCTCGGCCATCTGGTCGAGGGCCTCCGCCAGCTCGATGTTGGTCGGACCGATCATGGGACTGTGGGATCTATGGACTCCAAGATCGGAGGTGACGGTGCCATGTGTACGTCACACCGATGCATCCACCCTAAGTCCCCGACCGCATGCCCCAGGGCCTGATTCCAGGCACACCCCCTAGCCCGCCCGGAGCATGTGCAACCGCTACTCGAACTGCGCCCGGAAGCTCTCCATCTCGGCCCGCAGACGCTCAACCTCGGCTTCAAGTGCGGCGACCCGATCCGCCAGCGTCGGCCCGCCGGCGACCGGGACGGCCGCGATTTCCTCACTGGCGACTGGCGCCGCCTCAACCTCACCCGAAAGCGTGTGAGCGTAACGGTCCGCCGACTGGCCGGGCGCGCGCGGCAGGCGGACAAGGAGTGGCTCGTCGCGGTCGGCGAGCAGCCACAGCGCCTCCTCCGCGTCCTCGACGCTGGCGAACTCGACCATGCGTCCCGTCCGGGTGCGGATCTCGCCGGAGGTCTGGGGGCCGCGCAGCATGAGGACCGCCAGCGCCGCCAGCTCGCGGCGTGACAGGTCGAGCGCACGGTCGAGCACGTGGCGGTACTTCGCCACGCGATGCCCCGAACCGGCGGTGGTCCCGATGAGACCGCGACGCATCAGCCGGTCGGCCGCGTCCTTCACCTCGCGCTCGGAGAGGTCCATCACCGGCTCGCGCGCCGACTTCTGGGTGCACGCGGCGACGAGCGCGTTGAGCGAGAGCGGGTACGAGTCGGGGGTGGTCATCGCCTTCTCGACGAGGGCGGCGGCCACGCGGGCCTCAATGGGGTCGAGCGTCGGTCGGGACATGGGTCAGCGGAAATCGAAGGGACGGAGGCCGCGAGTGCACGGAGGGAACCGGCGAACGGATCCGGCGCCCCCCTCATCTCTCCCCCTCACCCCCCCAGCGCCTCGGCGACGGCGTGGTCGAACAGGCCGGCCCACGAGGCCCGGGGCGGCGCGGTGAACGTCATCGGCTCGCGCTTCGTGGGATGCTGGATCGTCAGGCGGACCGCGTGGAGGGCGATGCCGCGACCGCCGTCGAAGGGCGCCTGGTTGCCATAACGGAAGTCGCCGAGGACCGGTGCACCGCGTGCGGCCAGCTGGGCGCGGATCTGGTGCTTCCGGCCCGTCAACAGCTCCACTTCAACGAGCGACTGGCGGGCATCGCGCGCGAGCGTCCGCCAGCGGAGCGCGGCCCGCTGGCTGCCCGGCGAGCCCTCGGGGACGACTGCTACGCTTCCCCCCTCCCCCTTGTCGATGCCGTCGACCATCTCGCCCGCGTCCGCCAGCTGGCCGGCGACGACGGCGAGGTAGCGCTTCTCGGTGGCGCGGCGGCGGAACTGGTCGCTCAGGCGGCCGGCCGCCTTCGAGGTTCGCGCGTGGACGACGACCCCGCTCGTGGGCCGGTCCAGCCGGTGGACGAGGCCGACGAACACGTCGCCGGGCTTGTCGAAGCGCTCTTTGAGGTAGGTCTTGGCGAGCGAGACGAGGTCCGGGTCGCCAGTCCGGTCGGCCTGGGTGAGCAGGCCGGCCGGCTTGTCGACGACGAGCAGGTGGTTGTCGAGGTAGAGCGGGCTCACGGCCCTACGGCGCTTCCATCTCGACGACCTCGTTGTGCCCGACGACGGGCCGGCCGAAGAACCGAAGGCCCGCAAACAGCACCGCCGCGCCGAGCAGAAGCGACAGCCACCATGGGAAGCCGAAGCCGGTCGGGATCGTCCCCAGGAGCAGCGCGGCGCCGCCGACGGCGAGCGCGTAGGGCAGCTGGGTCCGGACATGCGCGAGGTGGTCGCAGCCCGAGGCCATCGACGACAGGATCGTCGTGTCCGAGATCGGCGAGCAGTGGTCGCCCCAGACGGCGCCGGCGAGAACGCACGAGACGGCCGAGTACAGCAGGTACATGTGCTCGGGATCGGCGATGCCGTTCGCCTCCATCACGCCCCACATCAACCGAACGACGAGCGGCATCAGGATGCCCATTGTCCCCCAGGACGTGCCCGTAGCGAACGCCGTGACGGCCGCCAGCACGAAGATGAGGGCCGGGACGATACCGGGCGGAAGCGCCGCGCTGAGTGCTGTCCCGAGGTAGTCGCCCGTGTGAAGAACGTCGGTCGTGGCCGAGAGGGCCCACGCCATGAGCAGGATGATTGTCGCCAGCAGCATGCCCTTGCCGCCCTCGTACCACGAGTCGATTGCCTCGTCGAGCGTGAGGATCCGCTGCCCGATCGACATCGCCAGCGCCACGAGGACGGCCGCCAGCGACGACCACATCAGCGCCTTGTACGAGTCCGCACTGCCGATGACCTCGCGGACGGTGTCGCCCTCCCCCGTCACCCACAGCCCCGCGAGCACGCCGAACACGAGGACGAGGATGGGGACGATGGCGTTGAGCGCCCGGTGCGGCTTGCCGGCCGGCGGGACGAACACGTCGCCATCGGCCGCGGCGTCGTCCACCTTGGCGTCAGGGCCGAGCACGGCGCCGGTCGTGCGGGCGCGGTGCTCGGCGTCGTACATCGGCCCGAACTCGCGGTCGGTGAACGCGATGACGAACACGAAGAAGAGCGCCAGGATCGGGTAGAACCGGTAGAGGATCGACTCCAGGAAGATGCCGTAGCCGTCGAGCGTGAGGCCCGGGATGCCGGCGACGGCCTCGTTGATGAGCCCGACCTCGAAGCCGATCCAGGTTGTCACGAGCGCGAGGCTGGCGACCGGCGCGCTCGTCGAGTCGACGATGTAGGCCAGCTTCTCGCGGCTGATGCGGAGGCGGTCGGTGACCGGCCGCATCGTGTTGCCGATGATGAGCGAGTTGGCGTAGTCGTCGAAGAAGATGGCCAGTCCGAGCAGGCCCGTCGCCGTTTGCCCGCGCTTGGGCGTGTTGGCCCAGCGGACGATGCCGTTCACGACGCCCTGCGTCCCGCCGTTCTTCTGGATGATGCCCACGACCCCGCCGATCATGAACGTAAACAGGATGATCGAGGCGTGGCCCTCGTCCGTCATCGCGTTCAGGATGTAGACCTGAAACGTGTCGAACAGCCCGGCCCAGAGACCGCCCGGCGTGAGGCCCTCGATGAGGAGCGCGCCGGTCCAGATGCCGAGGAAGAGCGCCGGGATCACGCGCCGGAACAGCAGCGCGACGACGATGGCGAGCAGCGGCGGCAGGATGGAGACCCACCCCGGCAACGTCCGTGGCGTTGCTGCCCCGATGACGGCCCCGCCGCGCACGACCTCGACCGTCGCCGGCCCGTCCGGCACCCGCAAATCGGAGGCCGTGAACGCCCCGTCCTCGCCCGCCGCCAGCGGCACGGACTGGCCGCCCACGCGGATGCTCGCACCCTCGGCCTGGTCGAGCCCCTTGACGGTCACCGCGAACGGCACGCCGCGGAGCACGATGTCCGGCGCCGTCACCTCGATCTGTGCTGGAGGCGCGGCCGTCACCAGGCTGTCGCGCAGCACCGACGGCGCCGCGATAGCCCCCGAGTCCGGCACGACGGCGGCCGAATCGGCCTGCGCCACGGCGCCGCTGGCGGTCGCCAGCAGCACGAGCACCGCGACCGCCCGCCTCACGGCCGACGTGCCCAGCCTCCCCGCATCGGTCCTGGATCCGTTCATGTCGTCCCGAAGATGCGGTCGCCGGCGTCGCCGAGGCCAGGCCGGATGAACGCGTTCTCGTCGAGCTCGCGATCGAGGGCGGCCGTGACGATGGGCACGTCCGGGTGGTACTCCTCCAGCCGGGCGACGCCCTCGGGCGCGGCGACGAGGCAGACGAACGTGAGGTCCTGCGCACCGCGCCGCTTGAGGTGATTGATGGCGCCGGCCGCGCTCCCGCCCGTCGCCAGCATCGGGTCGACGACGAACACGCGGGCGTCGCGCACCTGGGCCGGCACGTTCGAGTAGTAGTCGACCGGCTCGTGGCTCTGCTCGTCGCGGTACATGCCGAGGTGCCCGACGCGGGCTTCCGGCACGTAGCGGACGAAGCCGTCGACCAGCCCGAGACCGGCGCGGAGGACCGGCACCACGACGACCTCCCGAGCCAGCCGGTAGCCCGTCGTCTCCTCCAGCGGCGTCTGCACCGGGACCTCCTCCACGGGCAGCTGGCGGAGCGCCTCGTAGGCCAGGATCGACGAGACGTCGGAGAGCATCCGCCGGAACTCGCCGTAGGGCGTGTCTGCGGCGCGGAGCGTGGTGAGGGCCCGCTTCAGCAGCGGGTGATCGACGACGGTCAGCATGGGGACTGGAGACAGGTGGAGCGGCGGGACCCGGGGCGGGAGCGGCGACCCGCCCCCGTCCTGAGTCCCCGGTCCCGTTAGATGCGGCCTTCGGCCTTGGCCCGCTTGTGCGCTTCCTCGTTCTCGCGCCAGGGCTTCCGCTCGAAGTAGCTCTTCGTGAGCTTCGCCACGACCGGCGAGAGCAGGAGCAGCGCGATCAGGTTCGGGAACGTAACCAGCCCGAGGGCGACGTCGCCGAGCGCCCAGATGGCGTTGAGGCTGGTGACGGCGCCGATGAAGTGCATGATCACGAAGACCGCCTTGAACGGGAGGATGCCGCCCGTGCCGAACAGGTAGTTCGCGCAGCGGTCGCCGTAGTAGCTCCACGAGATGGCCGTCGAGATGGCGAAGAGCAGGATGGCGATGAGCACGATGTACTTGCCCAGCCCGCCGAGGCCGACGGGGTCGAGGCCGCGGCTGAACCCGGTGATCGTGAGCGGGGCCGCCGTGTCGACGGCGTTGCCGTAGAGCACCGCGTAGCGCGTCCCGTCGTCGCCGACGGCGGCGCTCTCGCCGGGGAGAATGCGGCCCGTGAAGGGCTGGGTCTGATCGGCGTCGACGTAGAAGCCGTCGACCGGCGCGTCGTGCCAGGCGAAGCGGACGTCGCCGGCCCCCTGGCCGGACTGGCCGTTCGTGACGAGGATCTCGGCCGGGGCCTCGGCCCCGGCGTAGCGCCCGCCGTCGTTCATCTGGACGTAGCTCGCGTCGCCGCCGCCGAGTTCCAGAGCCGTCGGGTGCGTGTCGTCCCAGACGTTCGTCGTGATGAGGACGAGGCCCGTCATCGTGCAGATGACGATGGTGTCGATGAACGGCTCCAGGAGGGCAACGACGCCCTCGGACACCGGCTCGTCGGTCTTGGCGGCGGCGTGCGCGATGGGCGCCGAGCCCTGGCCGGCCTCGTTCGAGAACAGGCCGCGCCGGACGCCCCACATCATGGTCACGAGGAGCGCGCCCGTCCCGGTCCCGGCCACGCCGGCCGTCGGGTTGAAGGCCTCCTGGAAGATGAGCCCGAAGGCCGCCGGCACGTCGACGATGTTGATGGCGAGGATGATGAGCGCGCCGGTGACGTAGAGCCCGGCCATGACCGGCGCCAGCACGCCGGTGACCTTGCCGATCCGCCCGATGCCGCCCAGGATGACGACGCCCACCACGGCCGCCGTGACGAGCCCGGTGATCCAGACCGGGATGCCGAACTCGGCGTTCATCGCGTCCGCGACCGTGTTCGCCTGGACGGCGTTGCCCGTCAGGAAGCTCGTCAGCATGAGCATGGCGGCGAAGAAGACCGCCAGCGGCTTCCAGTTCTTGCCGAGCCCGCGCTCGATGTAGTACATCGGGCCGCCCGAGACCGAGCCCTCCCAGGCCTTCCCGTCGGTGTCGACGCGGACGTCGCGGTACTGCTGGGCCAGCGTGACCTCAGAGAACTTGACGGCCATGCCGAGCAGCGCCGTCATCCACATCCAGAAGAGCGCGCCCGGCCCGCCCCAGTGGATCGCGATGGCCACGCCCGCGATGTTGCCGATGCCGACGGTCGCGGAGAGCGCCGTGGTGAGCGCCTGGAAGTGGCTGACGTCGCCGGGCTCGTCCGGGTCGTCGTACTTCCCGGTCGTGACGGCGACGCCGTGGCCGAACCGGCGGATCTGGACGATGCCGAGCCGGATCGTCAGGAACAGGCCGGTCCCGAGCAGGGCGATGACCATGACCGGCAGGGTCTCGCCGCCGACGGTGGGGCCGCCGTAGACGATCCGTTCGAGCCAGCCGATGATGTTGGTAAGGGCGTCCATCAGGGGGGGTGGGTGAGAGGCGTGAAGATAGGGCCGCGCCCTCCAGGCGGCCCGTTACGGCCGCGTCGGGCTGGCGGCGGCCGAGGGCGGAGACGCGGGCGAGAGCGGCGCCGGGCCGAGCCGGTCGAGCAGCGCCTCGACGACGGCGCGGCGCTCGGTGTCGGCCGAGTCGGCGAGGGCGAGGAACTGGCGGAGGTCGGTGCGCGCGGTGGTCGTGTCGCCGGCGTAGGAGTGGACGACGCCGCGGTCGAGCCGGTGGGTCGGCTCGCCCGGGGCGAGCGCGACGGCGCGGTCGAGGTCTTCGAGGGTGCGGACCCAGCTGCCGTCGAGCGCGCGCGCGACGAAGGCGCGGTGGCCGTAGATCTGGTCG
>CAYPVZ010000017.1:0-7299 GCA_964414235.1 uncultured Rhodothermales bacterium
GGCGCGCTGTTCGAGCCGAACCAGTTCGTCCGGCCGACGAGTCTGGCCTACGCGCCCGACCAGACGGGCTACCTCTTCGTGCTCGACGCGGGCAAGGACAGCCTGTTCGTGTTCAACCAGAACGGCATCGAGGGCGTGGCCCCGCCGCCGGGCTCGGGCTCGAGCGTGCCCGTCCGCGTGTCGTTCGGCGGCACGGGCGGCGGGCCGCTCCAGTTCTCGAACCCGCAGGGCGTCGCCTACTACCGCGAGGTGGTCTACGTGGCCGACACTGGCAACAACCGGATCAGTCGCTTCCGCCTGAACACGGACTTCGAGTAGGCCCCCGCGCCCGTGCTGCGGGAGGCGGACGTCGCCCGCGCGCGGACCTCCCTGCCGCCCGCCCATGCGCCGCCGCACGTTCCTCGCCGTCCTCGCGCTCCTGCTGGCGCTTCCCGTCGGCGCCTCGTTGGACGGATGCGCGGGCGCGCCCCCCACCGCGACGGCCGGGGCCGAGCGGACGCTCGTCCTCGTCTCCATCGACGGCTTCCGGTGGGACTACCTCGACCGGCCGGGCGTCGAGACGCCGACGCTCCACTGGGTCGCGGAGGGCGTTCGCGCCGAGCGGCTCACCCCGGTCTTCCCGACGCTGACCTTCCCCAACCACTACGCGCTGGTGACGGGCCTGCACCCCGAGGCCCACGGCATCGTCGGCAACGCGATGCGCGACCCGACGTGGCTCGTCGACGGCCGGCCGGCGCGCTTCTCGCTCTCGAACCGCGAGGCCGTCACGAACGGCCGCTGGTGGGGCGGCGAGCCGATCTGGGTGACCGCCGAGAAACAGGGCGTCGGCGCGGCGACCGTCTTCTGGCCGGGCTCCGAGGCCGAGATCGGCGGCGTCCGCCCGAGCCACTGGCTGCCCTACGACGGCGACCTGCCCTACGCCGAGCGCATCGACCAGGCACTCGCGTGGCTCGACGCGCCCGACGCGCCCCGCCTCGTCACGCTCTACTTCGAGGGCGTCGACCACGCCGGCCATGACGACGGGCCGGACAGCCCCGAGGTGACCGAGGCCATCGCCGAGGTCGACGTCGCGCTCGCCCGACTGGTCGACGGCCTCCGCCAGCGCGGCCGGCTCGACGCCACCGACCTCATCGTCGTCAGCGACCACGGCATGGCGGCCCGCTCCCGCGACCGCGTCGTGATCCTCGACGACGCCATCGACCTGGAGGCCAACGACGTTGACTGGGGCGCCACCGTCGGCGTGTGGCCGGGCCAGGGGCAGGACCCGGACGTCCTCGTGGCGGCCCTCTCGGCGCTCGACCACGTCACCGCCTATCGCAAGGAGGACGTCCCGGCCCGGCTCCACTACCGCGACAACCCGCGCATCCCGCCCATCACGGCCCTCGTCGACGACGGCTGGACGGCCACCTCGCGGGCCTACCTGGAGCGCAACCCGGACGGCCCCTCCGGCGGCACGCACGGCTACGACAACCGTTATCCGTCCATGCACGCTCTGTTCGTCGCGCGCGGGCCGAGCTTCAAGACGGGCGCCCGCCTCGACTCGCTCCACACGCAGGACGTCTACGACATCGTCGCCGCCGCGCTCGGCCTGGACCCGGCCCCGAACGCGGGCGACCCGGCGGCCCTCCGCCGCGTGATCCGCTAGGAAACGTCTGCTTGATCCCGTAGACGTAGAGCGACGCCGCGGCGTGGAGCGCGCAGAGATCGCTCTCGGCTGCCTGCTCGCAGCGCATGGTCACGTCCCGACGGACCCCACAGACGATGGCCTGGAGGACGCTGCCCTCGCCGAGACGGCCCTCGGCGTTGGCGTGGGCCGTCTTGAAGAGGGTTCAAACGCCTGCTTCCAGGCGCCGGGCACGGAGCACCGGCGGTGAAGGCTGGCTGCCCGGTTCTACGGCCCCAACTCGGCGGCGCGGCGCCACTTGTCTCCGTTCTCGAGCCCCCAGACGGCCGCCTCGACCGTCTGCCGCTCGTCCTTCATGGGGCGGCGTCGGGCAGAGGGACAGCGTGAGGATCTCCTTGAGCGCCGTCCCCACCTCGTCGGTCAGCACGGTCCTCGTCGGAGGGGCCAGCGAGGCCCGGAGCTAGGACGTACGTGACGGGGACACGAGGCTGAGTCTGGCCATCAATTCCCGCCAGTCGGAGAAGCAAAACACGTCCTCGGGCGCGCGCTCCGGTTCGCCTCCGATCCAGGCGACGCGCCAGCCGGCGCCGATCCCGCCGAGCACGTCCGAGTGGTACGAGTCGCCGACGTAGAGCACGTCGGCCGGGTCGAGCGGCTGGCGGAGCGTCTCGGCCGCGAGGGCGAGGACGTGGGCGAACAGCGCCGGATCCGGCTTCATCACGCCGACCTCCTCGGAGATCACGGTGAACGCGGCGCGCTCGGCGATCTCCGGGAACGTCGCCAGCTTGCCGCGCTGCTGCTCGGAGAACCCGTTCGTGAGCACGCCCACGGGGACCGCGTCGGCGATGGCGTGGAAGGCGTCGCGGGCACCCTCGGCCCAGCGCCAGTGGGCAGCGTAGCGGTCGAGGTAGTCGCGGCTAAAGTCCTCGGGCGCAAGCGTCTCGCAGGCCACCTCCGCGAGAAGGCGCTCGGAGCGGAGTCGCTTCAGGTCGTCGGCTGTGATGGCGCCCGCGCCGAAGTCGCGCCAGAGTGGGACGTTGCAGGCGTGGTACGTCGCCTGGAGGTGGCCGAGGTCGTGGTGGCCGAGGTGCGCGGCGTGGAGGCGGTGGACGTCGGCGAGGGCCGCGCGCTCGGCGGCGCGGTGGCCGAGGAGGGTGTCGTCGAGGTCGAAGACGACGAGCGAGGGGAGAGCCACGGCGAGAGGGGAAAACGAACGACGCCCCCGCGGCCGGAGCGGCGGGGGCGTCGGGGATCGACTGGCGGCGCCGCCAGCGGGGAGGAGGCTAGGCCTCGACCTCGTCGATGTGGACGTACTTGCGGCCGCCGGTCGTCGTCGCGAAGCGGACGCGGCCGCTCGCCGTGGCGAAGAGCGGGTCGTCGCCGCCGCGGCCGACGTTGACGCCGGGGTGGAACTTCGTGCCGCGCTGGCGGACGATGATCGTGCCGGCGTGGATGACGGCCCCGCCGGGGGCCTTCACGCCGAGCATCTTCGGGTTCGAGTCGCGTCCGTTCTTGGACGAGCCTACGCCTTTTTTGTGTGCCATCTCAGGTGGGGTCTGGAGCGTGCGGAGGGGAGGGGCGGCCTAGTTGGTCGACAGGCTGCCGATCTTGACCTGCGTGTACGGCTGCCGGTGCCCGTTCTTGACGCGGTAGCCCTTGCGGCGCTTCTTCTTGAAGACGATGACCTTGTCGCCCTTGACGTGGCCGAGGACCTCGGCCGCGACCGAGGCGCCGTCGACGGTCGGGGCGCCGACCGAGACGCCGGCGTCGCCGGACGTCAGGAGGACCCGGTCGAACGTGACGTTCGCGCCGACCTCGTCCTTGAGACGGGGGACGTAGACCTTGTCGCCCTCGGCGACCTTGAACTGCTTGCCGCCGATTTCGACGATTGCGTACATGGGAGTGCGGGCTTGTGGATCCCCCGGAGCGGCGGTCCCGAAACGTCGGGCAGGCCCGCCGGGGGGCGCATTGCGGAGCCGATAAAGCTAGGACGGCCCCCGGCTGTGGATCTGGGGGATCTGTCGAAGATTCGGGCCGATCCGCCCGCTACTCGTCGCGCGTCGCGTGGTAGGTCGCGCCGCCCAGCGTGAACGAGACGCCCGTGATGGTGTCGCCGGTGACCTCGAAGTCGAGCCGGCCGGCGGTGTGCGCCAACTCGAACGACGTGGCGGAGACGGGGATCATGCGGAGCACGCCGGGCCGCCACGGCATCGACAGGCCGAGCCCGTCGCCGACGCGCTCGACGACGAACTCGCCGCCCTCGTCTCGGGTGTAGGTTCCGACGAGCCGGTCGCGGTCGGCGGCCGCCAGCGGGACGGCGGCGATGCTGGCGGAGCCCGCCGGCGGCTCGGCCCGCTCGGGGATGGCGCGGACCCACAGGTTGCGGAAGCGGACCGGGCTCCCGTGGTCCTGGAGGCTGATCCGGCCCGGCCCGTGCGCCTCGTAGGGCAGCGTCTCCAGCCACATCGTCCCGCCCGTCAGGACCTCGTTGTTCTGGACGAGCACGCCGTTGTGGACGACCGTCACGCGGGCGGGTTCGGTGACGGCGCCGGTGGCGTCGAAGCGGGGCATGCGGAAGTAGACGTCGTAGGCCTGCCACTCGGTCGGCGGGCGGGTGGCGTCGGCGAGGGGCGGGTACTGGCCGTAGAGCGAGGCGGCGCGGCCGTCGGCGTAGGTGCGGTTGTCCCACGAGTCGAGGACCTGGACCTCGTAGCGGCCGTCGACGAAGAAGAGGCCCGAGTTGCTCCGGTCCTGGCCGTGCTTGTCGGGCTCGGCAGCCGGCATCCACTCGACGTGGACCTGGACGTCGCCGAACAACGCCTTGGTGCGGATGCCGCCCGCGCCCGGAGCGGCGACGAGTGCGCCGTTCTGCGTCTGCCAGCGCGCCGCGCCGCCGCCCTCGGCCTCCCAGTTCGTCAGGCCCGAGCCGTCGGGCCCGATGAGGACGACGGCGTCGGACGGGGGCGCGACGGGGAGCGCGCTCGCGGCCGGCTCGACGCGCGGCGGCTGGGGGCGCGTCATGTCGTGCTGGCGCCAGCCGGAGGGGGTGGGGCCGGCACTGGCGGAGGGGGCGGGCGGCATCGGGGCGGTGGCGGTGCAGGCGGCGAGGCCGGCCGCCAGCAGGAGGGCGAGGGGGCGGGGCACGACGGTACGGGCAAGAGGGGCGGTCAGAATACAGCGGCCGGATGCCGGCGGCGCGCGTGGTCGCAGGCGGGCTAGCTTCGGCCGTCCCCCCGATCCCACATGGCCCCCGACGAGACTCCGCGCCCGGCCCGCCCCGTGACGTTCGGGCTGGCGCTCGCGCCGGTGCTGGTGCTGCTGGGGCTCATCGCCTACGGGCTCGTGCTCCGGCCGCAGGTGTTCGGGCAGGCGGCGCTGCCGCTGGAGGTCGTCTTTGTGCTGGCGGCGACGGTGGCCGTGGCCGAGCTGGTGGGACTCGGGCACACGTGGGAGGCCATCCAGGCGTCCATCGTGCGGAAGCTGACGAAGGCGCTGCCGGCCTTCTTCATCTTCTTCGCCATCGGCCTGCTGATCGGGAGCTGGATGGTGTCGGGGACGATCCCGATGCTCGTCTACTACGGGCTCCAGCTGATCCATCCGTCGGTGCTCTACCTCGCGGCGTTCCTCATCCCGGTCGTGTTCTCGACGCTGACGGGCACGTCGTGGGGCTCGGCGGGGACGGTCGGGGTGGTGGTGATGGGGATCGCGGCGGCGCTCGGCGCCAACCTCGGGATTGCGGCGGGCGCGGTCATCGGCGGGGCCTACTTCGGCGACAAGCTCTCGCCGCTCTCGGACACGACGAACATCGCGGCGCTGGCGGCCGGCGTGGACGTCTACGCGCACGTCCAGTCGATGCTGGTGACGACGGTGCCGTCGGCGCTGGTGGCGGCGATCGCGTACACGGTGCTCGGGTTCGTCTACCCGCCGTCGGTGGCGGCCGCCAGCGGGGCGGGGGTGGCGCCGTTCGCAGACGCGCTGGACGCGGTGTTCGTGTTCCACCCGCTGCTGCTGGTGCCGCCGCTGATCGTGCTCGCCGGGTCGCTCCGCAAGAAGCCGACGGTGCCGACGCTCGTGGTGTCGATGCTCGTGGCGTCCGCGCTGGCGCTGGCGTTCCAGCCCTTCACGCTGGGCGACGTGGCGCAGTCGCTCTACAAGGGCTTCGACGTGGCCGCGATGGCGCCGTGGGCGGGCGACCTGCCGGAGGGCGTGGTGACGCTCCTCGACCGCGGCGGGCTGTTCGCCCTGATCGACGCCATCGTGGTCGCCATCATGGTGTTCGCGTTCATCGGGGCGCTGGACGTGGTGGGGGCGCTGGACCTCGTGGTGGGCCGCGTGGTGGCCTTCGCGCGGACGCAGCGGGCGGCGGTGCTGGCGACGCTCGCCGCCAGCGGCGTGACGAACGCGCTGACCTCGAACCAGTACGCGACCAGCTTCATCGTGGCCGACGCCTTCAAGGCGCGCTACGACGCGCTGGGGATCCACCGGAAGGTGCTCTCGCGGTCCATCGAGGACTACGGGACGATGATCGAGACGGTGGTGCCGTGGACGCCGAGCGCGGTGTTCATGGTCTCGACCCTGGGCGTCTCCTACGCGGCCTACGCGCCGTGGCAGCTCCTGACGCTGACGAACCTCGTGGTCGCGCCGCTCTTCGCGGTGCTTGGGATCGGGCTGTTCGCGAGCGCGCCCGACCCCGACGCGGAGCCGATCCCCCCGCCCGAGGTCGCCGATGCCTGATCGTCACCACCTGGCCCTCTCCTCATCGGAGGAGGGAGGTCGGGGGGGGCTGTGGCGCCCTCCGATGAGGGCTCTTTCCAACCGTTGCCATGCCTGAGCGCCACGTCGAGACGGACCTGATGCACCTGGGGGAGGACCGCGGCGTCGCGCACGGGGCGGCGGCGCCGCCGCTCTACCAGACCTCGACGTTCACGTTCGAGGGCTGGGACGCCATCGACGCGGCGTTCGACGACCGGACGAACGCGTTCATCTACTCGCGCGTCGGCAACCCGACGGTGCGGCTGGCGGAGGAGAAGCTGGCGCGGCTGGCGGGCGGCGCGCGGGCGCGACTGTTCGGGAGCGGCATGGCCGCGATCTCGGCGGCCATCCTGTCGTGCGTCGATGCGGGCGACCACGTGGTGGCGGTCCGCAACGTGTACGGGCCGGCGAACAACCTGCTCAACGTGTACCTCCGCCGGAAGATGGGGGTCGCGACGACGTTCGTCGGCGGGGAGGACGTGGCCGAGTTCGAGGCCGCGCTGACGGAGCGGACGCGGCTGATCTACCTGGAGAGCCCGTCGTCGGCCGTCTTTGGATTGCAAGACCTCGCGGCCGTCGCCGCCCTGGCCCGCCAGCGGGGCATCCGGACGGTGATCGACAACACGTGGGCGACGCCGCTCTTCCAGCAGCCGCTGGCGCTCGGCATCTACCTCGAAGTCCACTCGGTGTCGAAGTACCTGGGCGGGCACAGCGACCTGGTGGGGGGCGCGGTGATCGGGGCGGCGGCGGCGGACGTCGAGGCGCTCTCGGTGGCGGAGGGCGAGCTGCTGGGGGGGACGATGGACCCGTTCGCGGCGTGGCTGCTGGTGCGGAGCCTGCGGACGCTGCCGGTGCGGCTGCGGCCGCACGAGGCGAGCGCGGTGCGGGTGTCGGTCGCGATGGGGTCGAACTGCCCGGTCAGG